>JAFMJA010000188.1 GCA_017853735.1 Burkholderiaceae bacterium
TAATGCCGGGCGCGGTGGCCGAACTTGACGCCATCAAAGCGGCTCAGGTTGGAGCTGGCCTCGGCGGGCGCAATGATGTAGTAGACCGGAATGGCCAGCTCGGTGCGCGGCAGGCTGATCGGAACCAGGCGGGCGCCGAGCTTCTGGTATTCCTGCAAGGCGGCATCGATCGCACGCCGCACATCGGCTGAAAGGCCTTCACCAAAAAATTCTTTGGGTACACCGATGCGCAGGCCTTGCAGCGAGTCCTTGAGCGAGCGGGAAAAATCTTCTGCTGGCGCATCCAGCGAGGTGGAGTCGCGGTCGGGGTCCGGGCCGCACATCGCCGAAAGCAGGAGCGCGCAATCTTCTGCGCTGCGCGCCATGGGCCCGGCCTGGTCCAGGCTGGAGGCGTAGGCAATCATGCCGTAGCGTGAGGCGCGGCCATAGGTGGGCTTGATGCCAGTGATGCCGCAAAACGCAGCCGGTTGGCGGATCGAGCCCCCGGTATCGGTGCCGCTGGCCGCTGGCGCCAAGCGTGCAGCCACCGCCGCAGCACTGCCGCCCGAAGAGCCGCCCGCGACCCGCTGAATATCCCAGGGATTGCGTACCGGGGAGGCGCTGGCGTGACCCAGCGCCGGCACGGCCACATTTTCATTGGCCGATCCCATGGCGAATTCGTCACAGCTCAACTTGCCCAAGGTCACCGCGCCTTCCTGCGCCAGTCGCGTCACCACCGTGGCGTCAAAGGGCGAGCGGTAGCCAGCCAGCATTTTGGAGCCAGCAGTGGTTGGGAAATCTCGGGTGACAAAGATGTCTTTGTGTGCGATCGGCACGCCAGCCAGGGCTCCGCAGTCGCCAGAGGCGATGCTGGCATCGGCGGCACGCGCCTGGGCCAGGGTGGCCTCCTCGTTCAGCGCCAGAAAAGCAGCCAGATGGTGATGCGTGCTGATGCGTTGCAAAAAATGCTGGGCAGTTTCCAGCGCCGATACCTTTTTCTCGCGCAATGCCTCAGCCAGCGCTGTCAAGGACAACTGATGCAGTTCAGCGCTCATCATTCAATCACTCGGGGTACCAGGAACAAGCCTCGCTCAGTCGCGGGCGCACTCTGCTGGTTGGCCTGACGGTTGTCGGTTTCGCTCGCCATGTCCTCGCGCAGGCGCAGGGCCACTTCGGAAACAGCGGCCAGTGGGTGTGCCAGCGGCACGATCTGGCGGGTGTCGACCCCGCGCATTTGTTCAACCAGGTCGAAGAAACTGTTGATCTGATGGAGCATGCGATCGCTTTCACCCGGCTGCAGTTCGAGCCGGGCCAGATTGGCGATGCGTGCGATATCGTTGGAGTTGAGTGACATGGGTGCCGCAGCTTGAAAACAGGTGCCAAGGGGCTGGACAAACCGGCCATCCAGCACAGGGTCTTTCACGGGGGATGGGGTATTATCCAACCTTTGGACGTCGTAGTTGCGCCTTAGGGCTAATGACGCTCCATGGAGATTGTTGTAGACCATGAGGTGATGCCGGCCGGAGTGCCTGGCATGCCTGCCCAAAGGATGTTGTGATGTTTGGATCATTCCGGCGGTACTTTTCCACCGACCTGGCCATTGACCTCGGTACTGCCAATACCCTGATTTATGTACGGGACAAGGGGATCGTGCTGGATGAGCCCTCGGTTGTCGCCATTCGCCACGAAGGCGGTCCCCAGGGCAAAAAAACCATTCAGGCCGTTGGCAAGGAAGCCAAAACCATGCTGGGCAAGGTGCCCGGCAATATTGAAGCCATCCGGCCGATGAAAGACGGCGTGATTGCCGACTTTACGGTGACCGAGCAGATGCTCAAGCAGTTCATCAAGATGGTGCATCCGCGCTCGATAATGAAGCCCAGTCCGCGCATCATTATCTGCGTGCCTTGCGGCTCCACCCAGGTCGAACGCCGTGCCATTCGCGAATCCGCGCTGGGCGCTGGGGCATCCGAGGTGTACCTGATTGAGGAACCGATGGCTGCTGCCATCGGTGCCGGGCTGCCGGTCAGCGAGGCGGCGGGCTCGATGGTGGTGGATATTGGCGGCGGCACCACCGAGGTGGGCGTGATTTCCCTGGGCGGCATGGTGTACAAGGGTAGCGTGCGTGTGGGCGGCGACAAGTTTGATGAGGCCATCATCAATTACATCCGCCGCAACTACGGCATGTTGATCGGCGAGCCCACCGCAGAAATGGTAAAAAAGAATATTGGCTCAGCCTTTCCAGGCAGCGAGGTGCGCGAGATGGAAGTACGCGGCCGCAACCTGTCTGAGGGTGTGCCGCGCAGCTTCAGCATTTCCTCCAACGAGATTCTGGAAGCCCTGACCGACCCCCTCAACAACATTGTTTCAGCGGTCAAAAACGCACTGGAGCAGACCCCCCCCGAGCTGGGTGCCGACATCGCCGACCGGGGCATGATCCTGACCGGCGGCGGCGCCTTGCTGCGCGATCTGGACCGCTTGTTGTCTGAAGAGACCGGCCTGCCGGTGCTGGTGGCCGAGGACCCGCTGACTTGCGTGGTGCGCGGATGTGGCATTGCCCTGGAGCGGATGGAGCGGCTGGGCAGCATCTTCACCAGCGAATAAGTTTCGGATACAGCGATGCCACTGGGTACGCTGGACAGAACCCCGCCACCTTTTTTCCGCCAGGGCACCTCGGCGCTGACCAAGCTGCTGGTCTTTAGCGCGCTGGCCATCTTTCTGATGGTGGCCGATGCGCGGCTAAATGTGGTGCAGCCTCTGCGCGCGGGGATTGCCTCGGCGCTCTACCCGCTGCAATGGCTGACCCAGATACCTGGGGACTGGTCTGATCATCTGTCGCGTCGCCTCGAGTCGGTGCAGCAGGCCCAATCGAGTGCGCAAAGCGCCCAGAAACTGTTGCAGCAACTGACCCAGCGCGCGCAACAGGTGGAGCTGCTCCAGTTGGAAAATACCCGCCTGCGCCAACTGCTGGACCTGCGCGAACAGATCACAGTCGACACCCAGACCGCACAGGTCTTGTACGACGCGGCCGACCCCTACACCCGCAAGGTCGTCATTGACAAAGGCTCGGTCAAGGGAATAGTTCCTGGATCCCCGGTGATTGATGAACTGGGTGTACTCGGGCAGGTGACCCGTGTCTACCCCCTGATCAGCGAGGTGACATTGCTGAGCGACCCTGACCAGGTGATCCCGACCCTGAACACCAGAAATGGCTTGCGTGCGCTGGCTTTTGGGAGCACCAGCAGCCAGGACGAGGGCATGGAATTGCGCCTGATGGCGGCCAACGCGGATGTGCAGGTCGGTGACCTGCTGGCGACCAGCGGGGTTGACGCGGTCTATCCGCCCGGCCTGCATGTGGCCCGGGTCAGCAAAGTGGATCGACGGGGCAATTCTATTTTTGCCAGCATTGCGCTCGAGCCGGTTGCCCGTCTCAGTGGCGCACTGCATGTGCTGGTGTTGCAGCCGTTGTCGGCCCATTTGCCGCCCCGTCCACCGAGCGAAGGCCAAACCCCGAACGCTGCACCGTCGACAGGAGATCGTAAATGATCATGCGGCCAGGGCAACAGCTGTTGCTGCCTGCCAACCCCCTTTTCATTTGGGGCAGCCTGTTGGCCGCATTCCTGTTCAATGTGCTGCAGAACGTTGAGTTCTGGGGGCGGGCCTCGTGGGCGCCCGATGTGCTGGCGCTGATATTGGTGTTCTGGAGCGTGCATCAGCCGCGCCGGATTGGGGTGGGCGCCGCATTCATGTTTGGCCTGTTCATGGATGTGCATCAGGGCAGCTTGCTGGGTCAGCATGCCTTGTCCTATGTGGTGCTGAGCTTCCTGGCGATCGCCATTCACCGCCGGCTGCTGTGGTTTCCGGTGCCCACGCAGTCGCTTCAGGTCCTGCCTTTGTTTGTTGCAGCCCATGCGCTGGCCTTGATCGTTCGACTGCTGGTCGGTGGGAGTTTTCCTGGCCTGGGTATTCTGCTGGCACCGGTGCTTGAAGCGATACTCTGGCCTGTTGTTTCGGTGCTGCTGCTGTTGCCGCAACGGCGTGCGCCCAATCCTGATGAAAATCGTCCCCTATGACCGAAATGCGCAACGTCAAGGCCGACCTGGCGCGCTTTCGCGTGCGGGTGCTGGCGGTCACGGTGCTGCTATTGGTCTGTTTCCTGACCCTGGCGATACGACTGTTCTACCTGCAGGTGCTGCAGCACGACGAACTGTGGGATCAGGCTGAGAGCAACCGCACGGCCATTGTGCCGGTGGTCCCCAACCGCGGCCTGATCCTGGACCGCAACGGCATTGTGCTGGCCACCAATTACTCGGCCTATACCCTGGAGATCACACCCTCAAGAGTGACCGATCTGGAGCAGACCATTGAAGAATTGGCCAAGATTGTGGACATAGCGCCGCGTGACCGACGCCGCTTCAAGAAGATTCGTGAGGAATCTAAAAGTTTTGAGTCCGTCCCCATACGCTCGCGCCTGAGTGACGAGGAGGTGGCCCGCTTTGCGGCGCAGAACTACCGTTTCCCGGGTGTGGAGGTCAAGGCGCGCCTGTTTCGCAACTACCCCTATGGTGAGCTGGCCAGCCATGTGATCGGCTATATCGGGCGTATCAATCAGGCCGAAAAGCGCGCCATTGAGGATTGGCCGGAGGAGGAACAGGGCAATTACCGCGGGACGGAATACATTGGCAAGCTCGGCGTTGAGCAGAGCTATGAACGCGACCTGCACGGCATGACAGGCGTGGAGCGGATGGAAACCTCAGCCGGCGGGCGGCCAGTTCGCAAGATGGCCAGTAGCCCCTCCACGCCGGGTAACACTGTGGCCCTGTCCATTGATATCAAGCTTCAGCACCTGATTGAGACGCTGTTTGGACAGCGCCGGGGCGCTTTGGTCGCGCTTGACCCCAAATCCGGTGAGGTGCTGGCCTTTGTCAGCAAGCCGACCTTCGATCCCAATCTGTTTGTCGAGGGTATTGACGCTGAAAGCTGGAAGGAGCTCAACGAATCTATCAACAAGCCCCTGCTCAACCGTGCGTTGCGCGGCACCTACCCGCCGGGTTCGACCTACAAGCCGTTCATGGCGATGGCGGCCCTGCAAAGTGGCAAGCGTTCCCCCAGCACCATCATCAACGACAGCGGTACCTGGACATTTGGCAGCCATGTGTTTCGTAGCCATGGTGACAGCGGCCTGGGCGCGGTGGACATGTACCGCAGCATCGTCAAGTCCAGCAATGTTTATTACTACTCCCTGGCCAACGAGCTGGGCGTCGATGCCATTCACGATTTCATGGCTCCCATGGGCTTTGGTCAGATCACGGGCATTGATGTGCTGGGCGAGGTGCGTGGCGTGTTGCCCAGCCAGGAGTGGAAGCGCAATGCCTACAAGCGGCCAGAGCAAAAAAAATGGTATGCCGGTGAAACCATCTCCCTGGGCATTGGCCAGGGCTACAACAGTTTCACCATGCTGCAACTGGCCACCGCCACCGCTACCCTGGCCAATGGGGGCACTCGGTATGT
>JAFMJA010000189.1 GCA_017853735.1 Burkholderiaceae bacterium
GCCATTCCAGCAGGGCCAGAGGAAGACTGAGCAGGGTAACTGTCAATGCTTGCCAGACCACAATGACCACCGGCTTTTCCTGTCGGGTCAGGGCCTTGGTGATCAGGAGGGATGCTGCAAACATGGGCGCTGAGGCCAGCATCACCAGATTGAAATAACCGCCCTCAGCCGTCAGTTTGGGCCCCACCACAACCAGTACCCCCAACAATCCCAGCAATGCCGCCAGCCAGCGCTGCCAGCGCATGGGCTCACGAAATACCAGCCAGGCACCCAACATGATGAAGATGGGCGTGGTAAACCCAATCGCTGTCGTATCGGCCAGCGGAATATGGGGCAGCGCGGTGAACCACAGGCCAAGCGCGATGGTGTGCACAACACCGCGAAGAAACTGTCCACCAATGTGTTTGGGCCAAAAAGCTGACCACCCAGCGCGCCAGACCGTCGGCAGCATGACCACAAATCCCATCAGATAGCGTAAAAACTGCGACTCCAGAGCAGGCAGCTGGGTGGCCAGGTGACGTGCCAGGGTGTTGAGAAATGTAAACAGGACACCTGCTGCCGTGGCCCATAGCAGGCCCTGCAAAGTCGGGCTCAGGCGCCCAAAGCGGTAGCGGCCTATTGCCAGGCGCCGAGATACCTGCCCACGTTTTCGCTGGGGAGTTGCGGGAATCGGTGCGCTCATGTCGATTGTGCCAATCGGTTCATCACCCAGCCTGCTGCACACATGCCAAAGGTGGCAGTGACTGAAACCAGTGAGCCAAAACCACTGCAATTGAGAGATCCGTCGCTTTGCGGGTCGCAGGAGGCGTCCACCTGGCGTACTGCTTCGCGACTGAACACGCAGGAAATGCCCATGTCTTTCCCAGCTGGGGGGGCGCCAAATTGCTTGCGCAGGCGGTATCGCAGCTGGGCCAACAAAGGATCATGGGTGGTGTGCGCCAAATCGGCGATTGTCACCTCGTGGGCGAGGGATTTACCACCCGCGGCTCCCACGGTAATGAAGAAGGCGCCTTGCGTTCTGGCCCAAGCGGCCATGGCGACCTTGGCCTTCACCTGATCGCAGGCGTCGATCACTGCATCGACCTCACCCGGCAGCAAGGCAGGCCAGTTATCTGGCTCGACGAACGCCTCCACTATGTGGACCTTGCAAGCCGGATTGATCTGCGCTACGCGCTCTTTCATGGCCAGGACCTTGGCTTGCCCCAGTGTGGCATCCAGGGCCAACACCTGACGATTGATATTGGACTCGGCCACATGGTCCAGGTCGATCAAGGTCAGACTGCCAATGCCACTCCTGGCCAGGGCCTCTGCCGCCCAGGACCCAACACCACCCAGTCCAACCACAGCTACATGGGCCTGGCTTAGACGCTGTGCCCCGCCTAGTCCATACAAACGCTGCAAGCCGCCAAATCGGCGCTCAGCATCCATAAGGATTTCAGCGGAGTTCAAATGTCAAGCTTCCAAAAAGGGTGGACGCCTGGGCAACAAAGCCTAGGCCAGCCAATGATCTGTGCGGCGATCGCGAGGGGGAAAAAGTACAGCGGTCACACCTTGACAGGCATGAACCGCCAGGCAGTCGTCAAACACCCAGTGATTGTAGGATGCTCACACCCTGGCACTGATGCCTATTTGAGTCGGGTCAGACGCTCTTTGGCAGTGCTGGCGGCTTCCGATTGCGGGTAAGCCTTGATCAGGTCTTCCAGGGTTTTGCGGGCACCCTTGATGTCCTTGAGTTCGACCTGACAGTTGGCGATTGACAGCACCCCGTCTGGGGCGCGCAAATGATCGGGAGCCAGGGTGAGCAGGGTACGGAAATTCTGCATCGACTCTTTGTAATTGCGCGTGGCATATTGGGCATTCCCCAGCCAGAAGAAGGCAGAGGGTGCATATCCACTGCTGCTGTAGCGCCGAATGAACTCGGCAAATGCCGGTTGCGCTGCAACAAAATCACCTTTTCGAAAAATGGCCAAGGCCGCTTCGAAATCACGTTTTTCGGCCTGTTCGGCCATGAATTCGCGCTCGTCGACACTGACCTTGACCGGCTCAAACTTGCGCAGCCGCTCTTCCATGCCCTGAGTCATGTCTTTTTGCTGGCGCTGCAACTCGGCAATATCTCGGGCCAACTGTTCATTGCGACCACGCTGCTGAGCCAGTTCAGACTGCAAGGTCTCTATCTGGTTTTGCAATTCCAGCAGGCTACGACGCAATTGAGCATTGTCCTCGCCAGCGCTGATAGCCGACTTTCCCAGCTTTTCTGATTCCTGTCGTTGCGCCTCAATACGCTGGCGCTGTTCGTCCACGCGCTGGCGTAATTCGAGTATGGCCCGTCTTGCCTCGTCGTCCTCAAACAAAGCGGACTGAGCCACGGTGACCTGAGCAGCCAACACCGCAAGCACCAGCCATGGCAAGAGCTTTTTCATGAATGCGATTCCAGGAGCTTAGCGGTAGGTGAGTTCAGCACGGCGATTTTTAGCCCAGGCAGCCTCATCGCCCCCCTGAGCAGCAGGCTTTTCTTTGCCATAGCTCACCGCTTCCATCTGGCTCTCAGAAACCCCTAAGAGTGACAATGCGCGACGCACAGCCTCGGACCGCTTTTGTCCGAGAGCGAGGTTGTATTCGCGTCCTCCACGCTCATCCGTATGGCCCTCGATATTCAATTTGCGGCCTTTGTTGGCATTCAGGAAGCGGGCGTGCGACTCCACCACCGACTGGGCTTCAGGCTTGATGACAAAGCTGTTGTAGTCGAAATAGATGGTGTGGGACACGCCAGCGGGACCTTGTCCGGGAACTGTCTGCGCCAGGGTAACCGGCGCCACTGCACTTTTGCTAGCGGCAGTACCACTATCGGCTGCTGGCGCAGGCGCGGCGGTACCCGTTCTGTCCTCGACAGGGACATCATCGAGTTTGACAGAGGATCCGCAGGCACTCAGAAGAAGGACAGTCGAAATGGCGATCAGCAGGTTCTTGAAATTCATTTTTGTAATAACTCCGTGGATAAATATTGCAACAAATATTCTACCGAAATGCAGGTTTACTTTTGGAAGGGGCCCCAATCTGGCTCGCGAATATCACCGCCCTGACCAGAAAGCCGTGCCTTGATACGACCATCCACAGTGGTGGTCATCAAAGCCTCTCGGCCCTGCGCCACAGTGGCGTACACAATGAGGCGGCCATTGGGCGCAAAGCTCGGGCTTTCATCAGACTGGGTATCACTGATGGCAGAGACCGCACCAGAGCCAAGATCCATGACATGGAGGCGGAAAGCGCCACCGATGCGAGAAATAAAAGCCATCCATCGGCCATCCGGGCTGAGCGAGGGGGAGATGTTGTAACCACCCTCAAAAGTCACGCGGTTCGCTGGGCCTCCATTGGCGGGCATACGATAGATTTGCGGGCTACCGCCTCGGTCGCTGACAAAATAGATGCTGCTGCCATCAGGCGCATAAACCGGTTCGGTATCAATGCTGGAGGAAGATTGCAGACGCCTGGGCTCGCCACCATTGGCGTCGATCGCAAATAGTTGCGAGCCACCGTCACGGCTCAGGGTGACAGCCAGGGTCTTGCCATCGGGCGACCAAGCAGGTGCACTGTTTGAGCCTCGGAAGTTGGCCATCAGCCTTCTTTTGCCGGTGGCGATGTCGTGCACATAGACCACGGGTTTGCGCGACTCGAAGGAAACATAGGCTAGCTGATTGCCGCTGGGTGACCAGGCCGGCGAAATAATGGGCTCTGGACTGGTCAGCGCGGCCTGGGCATTCTCGCCATCTGCATCCGCCACCCATAAGTGGTAACGCTGGGAGGATTTGGTGACATAGGCAATCCGGGTGGAAAAAACACCCTTATCGCCAGTCAGTTTTTCGTAGATGTAGTCAGCAATCCGGTGCGAGGCAAGTCGCAAATCACCCTGCGGCACAGCATAGCTCTGGCCTCCCAGGTCTTGCCCGCGCACCACATCCCAAAGGCGAAAGCGCACATCGTAGCGCCCGTCGGCCAAGCGGCTGATACTGCCCGTGGCCAAAGCATCTGCACCCTTCTGTCGCCAGGGTGAAAGATCTGGCCGGCTGTTTTCATCCAAAGCTGCGCTGGCGGTATCAATCGCACGAAACTGACCACTTCTCACCAGATCGGCCTGAACAATGGCCCCGATTTTTTGGGGGGCTGCCGCCTCACCACGAAAAGGGGCGATCGCAACCGGCAGCTGGGTCAAACCCACACCCGACACTTCGACCCGAAACTGGGAAAAGACCGGCCAAGACGCAAGAAGACTCAGGAGGGAAATAAAGATTCGTTTCATCATCCTTGAATTATCCAAGACGAGTGACTACCGCATCATCGTTGTGGCGGGTCTGGGCGTAGCCTTTGGACGCGCGAACGATACCAGTGCCAATTCTCTCATGCACTGTGCGCGCATTCTGCGATTCACTGTTGCGGGCTGCCTCAGGGTGCCAAAGGTGGTACACCTCAGTGGCGCAAAAGCCGTTTTTGCGCGACACCCCCGCATGGTGCAAGCGCAACACAAAGTCGGCGTCCTCATGGCCCCAGCCGACAAAGGACTCGTCAAAACCATCGACCCGCTCAAAATCCGAACGCCAGACCCCCATATTGCAGCTGCGGATGCCTTTCCAGCTGAAATCGCGCTGAACTCTCCAAGGCCCATCGGGCAGACGTAGCAAATGGGTGAGTTTGCTGGCATCACCCTGTAATCGTTGCTGCAGCCAAAAGTGAGCCTTGCGACCACAAATATTTTCTTCTCCGAGGATCACGCGCTGGGTTAATGCAGATGAAAGCAAGACCCGACTGCCGTTGACAAAATGATCGGCCTGAGCCAACTGCTTATGACGTGCAATAAAGTCAGTTTCAGGCACACAGTCGCCATCCAGAAAGACAATGTAATTGCCATGCGCAGCCGCCACGCCTCGATTGCGTACTTTGGAGGCGGTAAATCCCACATCCGGGTGCCAGACGTGGGTGACATTCAGCGCCTTGGCCTGTTCGGAATGATGCAATAGGCCTTGCTGATCTTCGCGAGATCCGTCATCTGCAACGATGACTTCAAAATTGCGGTCGGTCTGCCTGATCAGTCCAGCAAGCACCACCAGCAAAGCATCCGAGCGGTTGTAGGTAGTGATGACGACGGAGAGCGACTCAGAGGCGGTCATTTTTTGAAATAGACTTAGCGTTTGTACTGCTGTTTGGCGCAGCACTTGCAATCGCGTTGCATACTACCACCCCAAATGAGCAAAATTTCTGTTTACATCATTGCCTACAACGAGGCGGACAAGGTGGCGGCCACCATCGAAAGCGCGAAATGGGCGGATGAAACTGTGGTGGTGGACTCACACAGCACCGACGGTACTGCCGAGATTGCTGAAAAACTTGGGGCAAGGGTTGTGCAAGTTGAATTCCATGGGTTTGGAGATCTGCGCAATCAGGCCCTGACTGCCTGCACACATGAATGGATTTTCAGCCTGGATTCC
>JAFMJA010000190.1 GCA_017853735.1 Burkholderiaceae bacterium
GCTTCGCTTCCCAAGAATACTTATGGCAAGGTGCTCAAGCGAGAGCTTCGCGAACGAATTGCCAACCAGCGATCCCTGCAAAAGGAAATTAAATGAGAGAGTCTGCGTACATCTGTGGTTGGGGACACACCCCTTTTGGCAAGCTTGACGCCTTGAACCTAGAAGATCTTGCACGCCAGGCGGCACAAGAGGCTCTGGCATCTGCCGGTCTTGAGGTATCTGACATCGATGGCATCTTCGTTGGGCACTTTAACGGAGGATTCGTGCAGCAGGACTTCACTGCCTCCCTGATCGCGGTAGCTATGCCGGCATTGCGCCACATCCCAGCGGTTCGGACAGAAAATGCATGCGCAACTGGTTCTGCCGCCATTGCAGCCGGGCTTGACGCGTTGGGATCGGGTCGTATGGACCGTGTCCTTGTCATCGGAATGGAGAAGATGACCGAGCTGCAGACACCAGAGGTCGGTGCCACTCTGATTCGATGCGCATATGTGAAGGAGGAGGGTAACGTGGAGGCAGGATTCGCGGGAATTTTTGGGCGGATCGCACAAGCCTATTTCGAGCGGTATGGTGACCAGTCCGAGGCCTTGGCGATGATTGCCGCGAAGAATCATGCCAATGGTGTCTCGAACCCCTACGCACATATGCAGCGTGACCTAGGCGTTGCGTTTTGCAGTCAGATCTCGGATAAGAATCCCTTGGTCGCTGGACCGCTCAAGCGTTCCGATTGCTCATTGGTCTCGGACGGAGCGGCCGCCCTAATCCTTTCGCGTGAGCCCGTTTCCGGCGCCAAGGTTTCGCCTGTACGCTGGCGCTCCCGCGTTCAAGTCAATGACTGGATGCCCATGTCTAAACGCGACCCGACTCGCTTCGAGGGAGCCGCGATTGCCTGGCAGCGAGGCTTGAACGACGCAGGGGTTTCCCTGGATCACTTGGATTTTGTTGAGACGCACGACTGCTTCACGATTGCAGAACTCATGCAATACGAAGCTATGGGTATGGCGCCATCGGGCCAAGGTGCAAGGGTCCTGCAAGACGGCATTACACATAAGGATGGGCGTCTACCGGTCAACCCCTCAGGCGGCCTCAAATCCAAGGGACATCCCATTGGTGCTACTGGTGTCTCACAACATGTGATGGCCGCGATGCAACTCTCTGGTACCGCCGCCGGGATGCAGATACTTTCGGCCCGACTTGGCGCAGTCTTCAACATGGGCGGAACCGGTGTCGCAAACTATTTGAGCCTATTAGAGGCAACCTGACCTGGCGACTGGCCATCTATGTTTGTATTCCTGAAGCAGACATTCATCATCATTGAACGAATGACTGCAAAGGGTCGGTAACTGCCGCTCGCTTCAATATTCGGTCCCATTGTGCTTGCAAAAAACTCGGCCAGCCGAGTGTCTGAACCTGGTGAAACATTGGCAACTGCAAACCAATGGAAATCAGTGGGTCTGATCCTCCAGCGGGATCAGCAATTGGTAACGCTCATCGTCCCGGAGGTAGCGAATGAATCGTTTGTAGACCGACTTGTTGCGCTCGAACTCCTTGCTCGGGGAGAAGCTCTGCGACTGGGATCCACACTTGCGCTGCAAAGCGTCCTTGTCGAGCTCGTGGTCCAGGTCCTCCAGCAGTGCAATGATGATGAGCCGCTGCCGAGGCTCGAGCTCATAGCGCTCGCCATCCATCCAGACACAGGATTGCGATTCAACGTACTTCAGGGTGGTCGTAGGTGTTGCCTCTGCCATGACCTGTGTGGCCGTGCTCGCGCTCTCATCAAAGAACTCGAACCGGCTCTGACTGATGCGCGCGGTCATGCCCAGAAAGCGAACATCAAAGCCCTCGATGGGTGATGCCGCTGGCAGCGGCAAATCGGTGCTGGTGAGCACGACGCTGGACTCGGTGGTTTTTTCCAGGCGAATCTGCTCACGAAGCCTGTATGCCACTTCGGGTTTGTAGAGCTGGCGCGCGAAATACCAGGTCACCGGCTTGGCCCTGCCCGACTGCGTTGTGCCCAGTCGCCAGATCTGCTCGTGATCAATCACTTTGTGACCAGCACTGCCTAGCCCCAAGCCCGAGGCAAGGTTGTTGACCAACTTGGGCAGTGAGACCTTGTGGTTGGTGCAGTAGTGCCTGGGCGCCGTGACGTCCACACACTCGGGACACATGAGCAGGATTTGATCGCTGGACAGGTCCCGAACGACCCGCGCCAGCTCTACGCCGCACTCCGGGCAATTGATCCATTGGTTGGAACTGCCGAGCACCAACATTCGCTCCCGGATCAGGTGTGTGGCCGCATCACTGGACTGGCCAAACAAGGTCTGTCCGTCGATCTGCGGCTTGTCCATTTCGAGCAGGCGGCACAGGACCTGGGTTGAATTGATTTGCGCCTGGCTCATCAAGCCGCCATCTGTTCAAAGGCTTCAAAGTCGCCCGGCGCGTCTTCCACCTCGATCACATCCAGCGCTTTGAGCACTGACTGGGCGATCGCCTGATTGCGCTCGGAGAGGTTCTTGATGGTCGATGACCCGGACGATTGCACCCCAAAGCTGAAGTGTGCGTGCTTGCCCTTGGCGTCGGGCTTCATGTACACGATCAAGGTCGCCGAGGCCATGGCGTATTCGGCCTCAAAGTAGCTGCTGACCTTGAGCAGCGCCAACGCCTCCTGAATGGCATCGGGCTTGTCCATCTCAGGGGTGGCCTCGACCTGAACGGCCACACCTGCCCTGCCAATGGGCTTGAAGCGGGCACGGCGCAGGCGCACCTTCTCTACGCCAAGGGCAGACCAGTCCACAACAGGCTCAAGCATGCCGTCGCGCAGCGCATTCAGACGGAATGACTTCTTCTCGATCTCCTCGGGCTCGATCTTCTGCCCCAGCACATGCTCCCCGAACAACTGAAGCACCGCTGCGTGGTTCTTGGCACCACCCTTGACGATGGACTCCACGATGCCTTGTGTGGGGTGGTACACCAGCGCCGTTTCAAGTGCAATTCGCGTGGTCACGCGGGTGAAGTTGCTCTGCTCAAAGTGGGCGATCGCGGTGACAGGACCTTCCACATAGATGGTCACCTGAACGCTGTTGTCCTTGGCGCGCTCGCTGACCTCGACATGGCTGCTTTTGCCTGCGCCCACTTTCTTGTAAAGCTTGGTGACCTCCTCACAAAACGATTCAAGTTGCGCACGGTCCTTGGAGAGCTTGAGCCCGGCAGGAATCAGGTGCTTTTTCCAGAACTTGCCATTGGTCTTGGCCTGGAATGCAAGGTGCAGCTCGGCGTCACGGAATGCCTTGTCCCGAAAGGCCAGCATCCACAGGGCGATCTCGCGCTCGGTGCGGTTGTCGAACGCGGCCAGCGCCAGCGGATCATCGGCGCAGATGCAGCGGAACTCCTGCACCGCTTGCGCGTTGGACATGGAGTGTGCACGCTTCAAATCATCGTGCCAGAGCATGAGGTCATGCTCCAGGTCTTTGCGCGCCTCAACCTCAAGGCCACCTTGCACCAGAGACTCTTCGAGCCGATCAAGCTCCTTGCCGACAAGGGCATGCAGCGTGTCAGCTGCGGCCTCCCAGTCGATGTTCAGCTTGGGGCTGATTTTGTGTTGTTGCGTGAACTCTCGCAGGGTGGGCATCGAGATATGACGCAAGAAGTGGCGGTCATTGAAAACTAGCATTTGTCGTCCTCCATCGTGTTTTTGAAAATAAGCAACCCCTCAGCGCTATCGCGCTGATTTTTTTATCTGTATGGTGAGTTCGGGTGGGCCTGGTCTTAGGTCTAGTAACGCCTGACCAAACCCACAAGAATTCCTATGACCTGAAGACTGCCCTGGGGGTGAATCAGGGGGTACTTCTGGTTGTGGGGTTTGAGGGCGTATTGCCCCTTCTCCCGCACGAGCTCTTTCAATGTGAACTCGTTGTCGACATTGGCGATCACGAAATCTCCGGCCTTGGCCTTGCTTGATCGCTCAACTACGGCGAGGTCGCCGTCAAAAATGCCCGCTTCGATCATGGAGTCACCCTTGATGGGAATGACAAACGTCTCATTGGGCTTTTTGACCAGGTACTCGTCGAACACCAGCGGCTGGCTACCTACATCAATGGCAGTCACCGGCACGCCTGCGGGCACCGATGCGTCAATCATGGGTCGTGCAAAAAAGCGACTGCCTGGAATCCAGGCATCGTCGTCAACTGTGCGCTCAATAAACCCCTCGTCTGCCAACCGCCCCATGAGCTTGACCGCAGCCGAGCGCGACGAAAAACCCAAAAGGGCTGCAATGCGCTGAAGGCTGGGAATGCGCCTGTTGCTGGCGTAGTAGTCCCTCAGCGACTGCAGGTGCTCGTCATCTCGGTTGGGTGTTCTCATGGATCAAATCGGGGTTTGGTGTTGATTTCGACACCATTTTAGAGAACAAATCGACACCATGCAAACAGCCCCATTTTTAGGGGTTTGCAGCGCATATTGGCCCTGCTTTTGGCGAATTTCCTGGGTTCGAAGCGGCACCTCCAGCAACGGCGCGTTGTGGGTCAGCCGTGAAACCTTGCAGCTATCGGGAAGGACAGCCTAGGGGTCGAAATTCAAAAATTTCTGCCCGTCCACAACCCCTGATCTCCCCATGATTGAAGTCACCTACAACGTCATCGACCCAGGTCAGATGACAGAACACGAGCGCCAGCAAGAGGTCGCCCAGATCCTTGCTTTCGGGGTCATTCGCCTGTGTACCCAGGCTGCCCAGGAAATTGCGCAAAGAAAGCAGATTCAACTTGCTATGCCTGGCCACAAGAGCGTTCATACGGTTCCCAAAAACGCAGTCCGCAAGGGCGAGAAATAAGGAAACCGAATGACCGTTGAAAAGCAAAAATCACCCAAAAATCGCATGAGCCAATCTGTGCTGGCGCAGATCGCCAACCTGCCCTCCCTGAACATCAAAGAGCTCAATGCGCTTTGGTACAAGCTCTACGGCAAGGCGCCCACGGTGCAGCGTCGTCCCTATCTGGAGGGTCGCCTGGCCTATCGGATCCAGGAGCTGGAATACGCCCAGGTCAACCCGAGTCTGCTGGCCAGCAACGAAGCCCGGATCGAGAAACTCACAGCCAGTCTCAAGCCCCTGGCCAAGGTCCAGAAAAAGAAAGAGCCCTTCAAGCTGGTGCCCGGCACACGGCTCAAGCGCGACTTTCAGGGCAAGAGCTACGAAGTCAATGTGCAGTCCGACGGCACGTTTGAATACGAGGGACGCCCCTACACCAGCCTCACCGCTGTCTCGCAAGAAATCACTGGTCAAAAATGGTCTGGCCCTGCCTTTTTTGGGCTCAGCCGCAAGAGTGAAGCTGTCATCGGAGGTCGACGTTGATGGCGCGTGTTGAAGAAGTTTCTCGCCCAAGGGTGCGGTGTGCGGTGTACACCCGAAAATCCACTGAAGAAGGTCTGGAGCAGGACTACAACTCCATTGATGCCCAGCGTGATGCTGGGCA
>JAFMJA010000191.1 GCA_017853735.1 Burkholderiaceae bacterium
GGCCTACAAAAAGTCAGCCCGTATCGTGGGCGACGTGATTGGCAAGTACCACCCGCACGGTGACCAGTCGGTCTACGACACCATTGTGCGCATGGCGCAAGACTTCTCCATGCGCCACATGCTGGTCGATGGCCAGGGCAATTTTGGTTCGGTCGACGGCGACAACGCCGCCGCCATGCGCTACACCGAGATCCGCCTGGCCAAGATCGCCCATGAAATGCTGGCCGACATCGACAAGGAGACGGTGGACTTCGGCCCCAACTACGACGGCTCGGAAAAAGAGCCCCTGGTGCTGCCCAGCAAATTGCCCAATCTGCTGATCAACGGCTCGGGGGGCATTGCGGTGGGCATGGCCACCAATATCCCACCGCACAACCTCAATGAGGTGGTCGATGCCTGCCTGCACCTGCTGCGCAACCCTGCGGCCGATATCGAAGAGCTGATGGAGATCATTCCGGCGCCTGACTTTCCTACCGCCGGCATCATCTATGGCATGAGCGGGGTGCGCGATGGCTACCGCACCGGCCGCGGCCGGGTGGTGATGCGTGCGCGCTGCCATTTTGAGGACATCGACAAGGGCCAGCGCCAGGCGATCATCGTCGACGAGCTGCCCTACCAGGTAAACAAGAAGACCCTGCTGGAGCGAATTGCCGAGCTGGTGCACGAGAAAAAGATCGAGGGCATCAGCCATATCCAGGACGAGTCCGACAAATCGGGCATGCGGGTGGTGATCGAGCTCAGGCGCGGCGAACTGCCCGAGGTGGTGCTCAACAATCTGTACAAACAGACCCAGTTGCAGGACACCTTTGGCATGAACATGGTGGCCCTGGTCAATGGCCAGCCCAAGCTGTGCAACCTCAAGGACCTGATCGAGGTGTTTCTCGACCACCGGCGCGAGGTGGTGACACGGCGCACCGTATTCAATTTACGCAAGGCGCGCGAGCGCGGCCATGTGCTCGAGGGCCTGGCGGTGGCGCTGGCCAATATCGATGAATTCATCGCCATCATCCGCAATGCCCCCACCCCACCGGTGGCCAAGGCCGAGCTGATGGCCCGCGCCTGGGACAGCAAGCTGGTGCGTGAGATGCTCACCCGTGCCCGCGCCGATGGCGGGGTAGTCAATGCCGACGATTACCGCCCTGACCAGCTCGACCCCCTGCTGGGACTGGGCGCTGACGGGCTGTACCGGCTGTCGGACACCCAGGCGCAGGAAATCCTGCAGATGCGTCTGCAACGCCTGACCGGGCTGGAGCAGGACAAGATCGTGGCCGAATACAAGGAAGTGATGGCCGAGATCGAGGACCTGCTCGACATCCTGGCCAAGCCTGAACGGGTGGCCATCATCATCAGCGATGAACTGACCGCCATCCGGCAGGAATTTGGTCAGACCAAGCTGGGCGCGCGGCGCAGCGAGATTGAGCACAACGCGCAGGACCTGGCCACCGAAGACTTGATCACCCCCACCGATATGGTGGTTACCCTCAGCCACAGCGGCTACATCAAGAGCCAGCCCTTGAGTGAGTACCGCGCACAGAAGCGCGGCGGTCGCGGCAAACAGGCCACTGCCACCAAGGAAGACGACTGGGTGGACCAGCTCTTCATAGCCAACACCCATGATTACATCCTGTGCTTCTCCAACCGTGGCCGGCTCTACTGGCTCAAGGTATGGGAAGTGCCCGAAGGGTCGCGCGGCTCGCGTGGCCGCCCGATCGTCAACATGTTCCCCCTGGTCGAGGGCGAAAAGATCAATGTGGTGCTGCCGCTGACTGGCGAGTTCCGCAGCTTTCCGGCCGACCACTATGTGTTCATGGCCACCTCCATGGGCACCGTCAAGAAAACCGCCCTCGACGAATTCAACAACCCGCGCAAGGCCGGCATCATTGCGGTGGATCTGGATGAGCATGACTTTCTGATTGGCGCAGCCCTCACCGATGGCCAGCACGATGTGATGCTGTTTTCCGACGGCGGCAAGGCGGTACGCTTTGACGAGAACGATGTCCGCCCCATGGGCCGTAACGCGCGCGGTGTGCGCGGCATGATGCTGGAAGACGGCCAGAGCGTGATCGCCATGCTGGTGGCCGAGGATGAGCAGCAAAGCGTGCTGACTGCCACCGAAAACGGCTACGGCAAGCGCACCAGCATCACGGAATACACCCGCCATGGTCGGGGTACTAAGGGCATGATTGCCATCCAGCAGAGTGAGCGCAATGGCAAGGTGGTAGCCGCCACCCTGGTGCATGCCAACGACGAGATCATGCTGATCACCGACAAGGGCGTGCTGGTGCGCACCCGGGTGGCTGAGATCCGCGAGCTTGGGCGCGCCACCCAGGGCGTGACCCTGATCGCCCTGGACGATGGCTCCAAGCTCGGCGGTTTGCAGCGCATTGTGGAAAACGACGCCAACCCATCCGAGGAAGAACCTGGCAGCGAGGGCGAGGAAGGCCAGGCCTGATGCACAGGCCTTACAACTTTTCTGCCGGCCCGGCTGCCTTGCCGGACGAGGTGCTGGCCCAGGCCGCCAGCGAGATGCTGGACTGGCACGGCAGCGGCCTGAGCGTGATGGAGATGAGCCACCGCAGCAAGGAGTTCATCGCCATCCATGAGCAGGCCCTGGCCGACCTGCGCGAGTTGCTGCAGATCCCGAACGAATTCCGCATCCTGTTCATGCAGGGCGGTGGCATTGCCGAAAACGCGATAGTTCCGCTCAATCTGTCGCGCGGCCAGAAAGCGGATTTTGTGGTCACTGGCGGCTGGAGCCAGAAGTCGCAGAAGGAAGCGCGGAAGTATTGCGATGTGCATATCGCCGCCAATGGCGACGCCGAGGGCTACACCAGCCTGCCTGCGCCCGCCCAATGGAATGTGCGTGCTGACACGGCCTACGTTCATATCTGCTCGAACGAAACCATCCATGGGGTGGAGTTTCATACCCTGCCCGATCTGAAATCCCTGGGTTGCGATGCCCCCCTGGTGGTCGACTTCTCCTCCCAGGTTGCCTCGCGGCCGGTGGACTGGTCGCGCGTCGGCCTGGCATTTGGCGGCGCGCAAAAAAATCTGGGTCCTGCTGGACTGACCCTGGTAGTGGTGCGCGATGCGCTGTTGGGGCAGGCTCTTCCAGTTTGCCCCAGCGCCTTTGACTACCGGGTGGTGGCCGACAACGATTCGATGTACAACACCCCGCCGACCTATGCCATCTACATCGCTGGCCTGGTGTTTCAATGGCTCAAGCGCCAAGGCGGTATCCGCGCCATGGAAGCGCGCAATGTGGCCAAGTCCCAGCTGCTCTATCAGGCTATCGACAGCTCGCAGCTGTATGTCAACCAGGTGGCGTCCAACTGTCGCTCGCGCATGAATGTGCCTTTCTTTCTGCGCGACGAAGCCTTGAACGAGGCCTTTCTCGCTGCCGCCAAGGCCGCTGGCCTGCTCCAGCTCAAGGGCCACAAGTCCTTGGGTGGCATGCGTGCCAGCATTTACAACGCCATGCCAATCGAAGGCGTGCAAGCGCTGGTCGATTTCATGCGCGATTTCGAACGCACACGAGCGTAAGCACATGACGCAACCCATCCAAACCGAAGCCCTGGCCTCCCTGCGCCAGCAGATTGACGCCCTTGACCGGCAACTTCTCTCGCTGCTCAACCAACGCGCCAAGGTGGCCGAAGCCGTAGGCGACATCAAGCGCGCTGAGGGTTCGCCTTTTTTCCGGCCGGACCGGGTGGCCCAGGTGATCGAGAAAATCCAGGCTGCCAACCAGGGGCCGCTGCAAAACCAGCATGTGGCGGCGATCTGGCGCGAGATCATGTCGGCCTGCCTGGCGCTGGAAGCGCCGCAGCGGGTGGCGGTGCTCGGTCCCCAAGGTACCTTCTGCGAGCAGGCTGCCATCGAATACTTCGGCAGCGCGGCCGAGCTGATCTACTGCGCCAACTTTGACGAGGTGTTTCACGCCACGGCTGCGGGTACCGCGCAATTTGGTGTGGTCGGCATGGAAAACTCCAGCGAAGGGGTGGTGGCGCGCTCGCTCGACCTGTTCCTGCGCTCACCGGTGCATGTGGTGGGCGAAGTCAGCCTGATGGTGCGCCACAACCTGCTGCGCCAGGTGAATTCGCTCGAGGGCATCGAGGTGGTGCTGGCCCATCCCCAGGCCCTGGCCCAGTGCCAGAACTGGCTGGCCCAGCACCTGCCCCAGGCCGAGCGGCGCGCTGTCACCAGCAATGCCGAGGGCGCCCGCCTGGCAGCCACCAACCCGGCCTGGGTTGGCCTAGCCAGTGAGCGTGCCGCCGCCCAGTTTGGCTTGCACATCGTGGCCCATGCGGTGCAGGACGAGGCCTACAACCGCACCCGCTTTGCGGTGATCTGCCTGCCCCAGACCCTGGCCACGCCCCCCGCCTCGGGACATGACTGCACCAGCCTGGTGGTCTCGGTGCCCAACCGCCCGGGGGCGGTGCACGACCTGCTGGTGCCGCTGAAAAATCATGGTGTGTCCATGACCCGCTTTGAGTCGCGCCCGGCCAAATCCGGTCAATGGGAATACTTCTTCTACATTGACCTTGAGGGCCATGTCAGCCAGCCACATGTTGCCAGTGCGCTCCAGGAATTGCAGGCCCTGTGCGCCTTCTACAAGGTGCTGGGCTCTTACCCGGTGAGCGCCTAGGCGCAGGCCGGCTCCTGATCTGATTGTTGACGTTCATGCAATTTCGCCAGCTCGGTTTGATCGGTTGCGGCTTGATGGGGGGCTCGTTTGCCCTGGCATTGCGCCGCGCCGGCCTGGTCGAGCGCGTGGTGGGCTTCAGCGCTTCCGAGCGCAGCCGTGCCCGCGCCCAGGCGCTGGGCGTGATCGATGCGGTGGCCGACAGCGCTGCCCAAGCGGCGCGGGGCGCTGACCTGGTGCTGCTGGCCGTGCCGGTCGGCGCGACCCAGAGCACCCTGCAGGCGATCGCACCCGAGCTCGCCGCAGATGCCTTGCTGATGGATGTGGGATCGACCAAGACCGATGTGGTGGCAGCAGCCCGCGCCACCCTAGGCGAGCGCCTGCCCTGCTTTGTGCCGGCCCATCCGATCACTGGCAAGGAGGTGGCCGGCATCGAGCACGCCGAGGCTCGCCTCTACGACAACTGCCTGACCATCCTGACCCCGCTTGCCAGCTGTGGCGACGATCAGCTCGGGCGCGCCCGCGCCCTGTGGAGCGCGCTGGGCTGCCGCTTGCGCGAGCTCAGCCCCGAGGCGCATGACGATGCGTTTGCCGCAGTCAGCCATCTGCCGCATCTGCTGGCCTTTGCCTATGTCAATGGGGTGGTGGCCAGCCCGCGCGATCAGGATTACCTGTCATTGGCCGGACCGGGTTTTCGCGACTTCTCGCGCATCGCGGCCAGCGACCCCACGGTCTGGCGCGACATCCTGCTGGCCAACCGCAGATCGGAAGAG
>JAFMJA010000010.1 GCA_017853735.1 Burkholderiaceae bacterium
AAAAAACGGCTGCGCACGTTGTAGCGTGTCTGCCCATGCAGCAGCCGGGTCTGCGAGTGGCTGAGGTAAAGACGCCGACGCGCGCGCGTGATGGCCACATACATCAGGCGGCGCTCCTCCTCCAATCCGTCGAAGTCACTCAATGCGTTCTCATGCGGAAACAGGCCTTCTTCCAGGCCAGAGATGAACACACAGTCAAACTCCAGGCCCTTGCTGGCGTGCACTGTCATCAGTTGAATGGCATCCTGGCCTTCCTGAGCCTGGTTATCTCCTGACTCCAAAGCCGCATGGGTAAGAAAAGCGGCCAGTGGGGACAAGACCTCACCGCTGTCCTCTGGCGGGCTGGCTGTATTTTCAGCCTGGAGCGGTATGGACGTGCGCTCTGCGTTGTTGGAAGATGTTCCTGGATCCGTTGGGTTCGAGACAGGACCTCCTCTCGGTTCCAACCCTTGGGCCTGCTTGCCAAAACCCTCGATGGAAAGAAAACTTTCGGCTGCGTTGACCAATTCTTCAAGATTTTCCACTCGGTCAGCACCGTCGCGCTCGGCACGATAGTGTTCCACCAGACCGCTGTGCGAGAGCACCAGCTCAACAATTTCGCGCAAGGTGAGCCCTTGGGATTGTTCTCGCAGGACATCGATCAACGCAAGAAATGCTCCCAGATTGGCTCCCGCCTTGCCTCCCACCGATCGTACGGCCTCATTCAATGAGGAGCCAGCCCGAATCGCCACATCCTGCAATTGCTCCAGACTGCGCGCGCCGATGCCACGCGGCGGAAAATTGACCACCCGCAAAAAGCTGGTGTCATCATTTGGATTCTCCAGCAGCCGAAGATACGCCAAGGCATGCTTGATTTCCGCGCGCTCGAAGAAACGCAGCCCGCCATAAACGCGGTAGGGCAAGCCGGCGTTGAACAAAGTGGTCTCCAGCACCCGGCTCTGGGCATTGGAGCGGTAGAGCAAGGCGATCTCACGCTTGCCCGCCCCCTCACCAATCAGTTGACGAATCTCTTCCAGCATCCATTGCGCCTCAGCAAAGTCACTGGTAGCTTCATACACCCGCACCGGTTCACCGGGCCCCTGCACCGTACGCAGATTTTTACCCAGGCGCTGCCGGTTATGGCTGATCAACTCATTGGCCGCATCCAGGATGTTGCTGAAGCTGCGGTAGTTTTCCTCCAGTTTGATCTGGTGTTGCACATGAAACTCGCGTACAAAGTCAGCCATATTGCCAACACGCGCTCCACGAAAAGCGTAAATGCTCTGGTCATCATCGCCCACCGCAAACACCGCCCCACCATCGGTCCTTAACCTTGCTTCGGTGTCAAATCCAGCAAGCAATTTGATCCAGGCATATTGCAACTTGTTGGTGTCCTGGAATTCGTCAATCAGGATATGACGAAAACGACGCTGATAATGCTCACGCAGCGCATCGTTGTCGCGCAGCAATTCGTAGGTACGCAAGAGCAATTCGCCGAAATCAACAACGCCTTCACGCTGGCACTGTTCCTCGTAAAGTTGATAAAGCTCGACTTTTTTTCGGGTATCAGGATCCCGGACGCTGACTGCTGCAGGCCGCAGGCCATCTTCTTTGCACCCTGCAATAAACCATTGAAGCTGTTTGGGTGGAAAGCGCTCTTCATCGACCTGATGCTGCTTGCACAGGCGCTTGATAGCGCTCAATTGATCCTGCGTATCCAGGATCTGGAAAGTCTGCGGCAGTGCCACGGTTCTGTGGTGCGCCCTGAGCAATCGGTTACACAGTCCATGGAAGGTGCCAATCCACATGCCGCGCACATTGACTGGCAGCATGCTGCTCAGGCGGGTCATCATCTCGCGCGCGGCCTTGTTGGTGAAAGTCACCGCCAGCAAGCCCCCTGTGGAGACCTGGCCGGTCTGCATCAACCAGGCAATGCGCGTGGTCAGCACCCGGGTCTTGCCGGAACCGGCGCCGGCCAGAATCAGCGCATGTTCGGCAGGAAGGACTACAGCAGCGCGCTGCTGTTCATTCAGGCCGTTGAGCAGGGGAGGATTGATCTGATCGGTCAATAGAGGGTCGACCACTCACGCCACCACTTTCAGCGCCGCCGCCCGCACAGGATTGGCACCGGTTGGGAAACGCTTTTCGATAGCAGCCAGAATGCCGCCAGCGTCCAGGCCCTGCATGGCCAACAGCCGTGCCGGATCACCGTGTTCAACAAACGTATCAGGTAGACCAAGTTGCAGCGTCGGCCTGACTACGCCAGCTGCCTGCAGGGCTTCGCCGACCGCACTGCCAGCTCCCCCTGCAATGCTTCCTTCTTCCAGGGTCACCAGAGCCTCGTGTTCGGCCGCCACTTGCAACAAGGTTTCAGTATCCAACGGTTTGGCCCAGCGCATATTGACCACCGTGGCATCCAGTTTCTGGGCAACCTCCAGGGCCGGATACAGCAAGGTTCCAAAAGAAAGAATAGCCAGGCTTTTGCCTCGGCGACGAATTTCTGCCTTGCCGAGGGGCAAACCAATCAAGCTTGGGTCGACAGCAACCCCCACTCCAGCGCCACGTGGATAGCGCACCGCCACCGGGTGATTTTGCTCAAATGCGGAGCTCAGCAGTTGGCGGCACTCCCGCTCATCGGCAGGACAGGCGATGCTCATATTGGGAATACAGCGCAAGTAGGCAATGTCATAGGCGCCGGCATGCGTCGCGCCATCGGCGCCCACCAGCCCAGCCCGATCCAGGGCAAGGACGACTGGCAGGTTCTGTAATGCCACATCATGGATGAGCTGGTCATAGCCGCGCTGCAGGAAAGTTGAATAGATGGCCAGTACAGGCTTGAGCCCCTCGCAGGCCAGGCCGGCAGCAAAAGTCACCGAATGCTGTTCGGCAATGCCCACGTCGTAGTAGCGATCGGGGAAGCGACGGTGAAACTCCACCATACCCGAACCCTCGCGCATGGCTGGTGTGATGCCCACCAGTCGCTTGTCCTGCTCGGCCATATCGCACAACCACTGGCCAAAAACCTGGGTAAAGGTCTGTTTTTGCGGAGCACTCGATTTCACCAGACCGACAGCCGGGTCAAACTTGCCAGGGCCATGGTAGGCCACCGGGTCCGCTTCAGCCAATTTATAACCCTGCCCTTTTTTGGTCACGACATGCAGGAACTGCGGCCCCTGCAGATGCTTGAGGTTCTCCAGGGTCGGAATCAGGGAGTCCAGATCGTGGCCATCGATCGGGCCGATGTAATTGAAGCCAAATTTCTCAAACAGCGTGGCCGGCACCACCATGCCCTTGGCATGTTCCTCGATTCGCTTGGCCAGTTCAAACAAGGGCGGCGCGACCTGCAACATCTGCTTGCCCATGTTTTTGGCCGCCGAATAGAAACGGCCGCTCATGAGCTGGGCCAGGTATCGGTTGAGCGCACCCACCGGCGGGCTGATCGACATATCGTTGTCATTGAGGATGACCAGCAGCTTGCAGTCCTCCACACCACCATGATTGAGCGCCTCAAACGCCATGCCTGCAGTCATGGCGCCATCGCCAATCACTGCGATGGCATGACGGTCTTCCTTTTTTTGGCGAGCAGCCAGGGCCATGCCCAGAGCAGCCGAAATGGAGGTGCTCGAATGGGCTGTGCCGAAAGCATCGTATGGGCTTTCGCTGCGCACCGGAAAACCGCTGATGCCATTGAGTTGCCGCAGCGAATTCATCCGCTCGCGCCGACCGGTCAGAATTTTATGCGGGTAGGTTTGGTGGCCAACATCCCAAACCAGCCTATCGAAAGGGGTATTGAACACATAGTGCAAGGCCACTGTCAGTTCCACGGTGCCCAGATTCGAGCTCAGGTGGCCACCGGTCTTGGCCACGCTTTCGAGCACATAGGCACGCAACTCATCTGCCAATGGACGGAGTTGGTGACGCGTCAGTTTGCGCAGATCCGCGGGATCGCTGATGGTCAGTAACAAGGGGTAGCCGGCTGTTGTCATGGTCAATCAGTAGTGCCTGCTTTAGTATGCCCGCCCCACCACCATCCCGGCAAGCGCATGCAGAGCATTGGTGTCTTTCAAGCCACTCTCGTCAAGGGCCAATTGGGCTTGCGCCAATAATTCTTGGGCATAGGTTCGAGACCGTTCCAGGCCGAGCACCGAAACGTAAGTGGGTTTGCCCTGCTGTGCATCCTTGCCTGCGGTTTTGCCAAGCACGGCTGAATCTGCAGTCACATCCAAAATATCGTCCACCACCTGGAATGCCAGGCCCAGGGCTGCGCCGTAATCCGATAGGGTCTGCCGTACGCCAGCTCCCACCTCGCCGGTAGCTACCCCCATCATCACACAGCACTGCAACAAGGCGCCCGTCTTGAGTTGGTGCATCTGGCGCAATTGATTTTCATCCAGGGCCACGCCGATGCTGGCCAGGTCGATCGCCTGACCTCCAGCCATACCGGTACTTCCAGCGGCGTGCGCCAAGAGCCGGCACAAGCGCGCCTGCATCGACTCTGGGATGTCTTCTTCGGCAGGTGTCAGCAACTCGAACGCGAGAGCCTGCAGGGCGTCCCCCGCGAGCAGGGCTCCCGCCTCACCAAACCTGACATGCACCGTGGGTTTTCCCCGGCGTAAAACATCATTGTCCATGCATGGCATATCGTCATGCACCAGGGAGTAGGCATGAATCAGCTCGGCCGCACAGGCAGCCCGCAATGCAGCCTGAGCATTGCCTGCCACCGCCTCACTCGCAGCCATCACCAGCAAAGGCCGCAGGCGCTTGCCACCGTCGAGCACGGCATAACGCATCGGTTCGCCCAAGGTGGGAGGTGCATTGCGTCCAACCCAAATGTCCAGCGCCTGCTCCACCCGATGCAGGCGCTCGGCGCTCCACTTCTCCAGGTCGAACAAGGTGTCCAGTTTCACTCGGGTGTCCATGTTTTGAGGAGTCCCTCGTCCAGCAACTTGATTTGGCCTTCCACGGCAGCAAGCCGGTCCCGGCAGTATTGCAACAGTTGGGCGCCCCGCTGGTAGCCCTGCAGCAGCTGCTCCAGCGGCATGGCGCCAGACTCCAGACGGCTGACCAATTGCTCCAGTTCGGCCAGAGCCTGCTCATAGCTGGTGGGGGGCTGAGATTCGGGGGTGGAGGGCGTGGCCTTGGGCATAAAAATAAGGGCGGTTTCGACCAATTTTAGCTGTCCCGGGTACAATCTTCCCTCTTGATAGTGTTTTCCCCGTATCTGGCAGTGACAAGAGTTTGACTTGAAGTCCCTTCCTGTCGGGTTTTCCCAGTATCTCCCTGTGGGGAGTCTTTAGGTCAGAGGATATGTCTGATTTAAGTCTTCGACTGCAGCAGGCGAACAGCCAACTACCCGTTTCCAGTTATTTCGATCAAGCGCTCTACCAGCGCGAGATGCAGTTGCTCTACCAGCAAGGGCCTCGTTACGTCGGGCACTCCCTGAGTGTGCCTGATGTGGGCGATTACTACACTTTGCCTCAGGAGGGTCAGGGTCGGGTACTGGTCAGAACTGAACAGGGTGTGCAGTTGCTATCGAACATCTGTCGCCACCGCCAGTCGGTGATGCTCAATGAAAGAGGCTCGCTGCTGCAAAACCAGCTGGGAAGTTCGGGAGGCAATATTGTTTGTCCCTTGCATCGTTGGACTTACTCGCCCAATGGAACGCTGCTTGGTGCGCCGCATTTCGCCGATGATCCCTGCCTGAATCTGAACAACTACAAATTACGTGAATGGAACGGCCTGTTGTTTGAAGACAATGGCCGCGATCTCCAGCTTGATCTCGGCGGCATGGGCCCGCTTCCCGAACTTGACTTTACTGGCTACAAGCTGGATCGGGTAGAACAGCACGAATGCAACTACAACTGGAAAACCTTTATCGAGGTCTACCTGGAGGATTACCATGTTGCCCCCTTCCACCCTGGGCTGGGGCATTTTGTCGCCTGCGACGATCTCCAGTGGGAATTCAAAGACAACTATTCAGTCCAAACCGTTGGTGTTTCACGCGCTTTTGGTCAACCTGGATCTGCAACCTACCGTCGCTGGCATGAGGCGCTTCTGAAATACCGCCAGGGGAAGTTACCGGAGCGCGGGGCTATCTGGCTCACCTACTACCCCCATATCATGGTCGAGTGGTATCCCCATGTCTTGACTGTCTCGTCACTGCATCCGATGGGACCACAAAAAACTCTCAACCTGGTGGAGTTCTACTACCCGGAAGAAATTGTCGCTTTTGAGCGGGAATTCGTCCAGGCGCAACAAGCCGCCTACATGGAAACCTGCATGGAGGACGATGAGATTGCCGAGCGCATGGACGCCGGACGTCGTGCTTTGATGCAACGCGGTGACAACGAGGTCGGCCCCTACCAGAGTCCGATGGAAGATGGCATGCAGCACTTTCATGAGTGGTATCGCAGACAAATGGGGCTTTGACACCTTGATTTTTGTACGATCTCCTGATCGAGCAGGTCGGTGCTGCATCCTCTTTGCATGTCACACAGCTTTCGTCTAGCGCTGAAGCTGGCTTGCCCTTCGGCGGGTAGTCAGCCTGTTTTGTCTCGCTTCCATGGGTGCTGACTTCAATCCTGAGACCTCTGCCAACAGAATCTTGGCCCTGGCTGGTCCGACCGCCAGCGGCAAGACCGCCGCTGCCCTTGCCCTCGCGCGCGAGATTCCAATAGAAATCATCAGCGTGGACTCAGCCCTGGTCTATCGCGGCATGGATATCGGGACTGCCAAACCTTCCGCGTCGGAGCGTAGGGCCGTGCCTCACCATCTCATCGACATCATCGACCCTGCGCAGCGTTACAACGCTGCTGAGTTTGTTCGCGATGCCACACGCCTGGTCACCCAGATCCACGCGCGTGGCCGGGTTCCTTTGCTGGTAGGTGGCACCCTGCTTTATTTCAAGGCCTTGTTCCAGGGCCTGGATGATCTGCCGGCAGCCAACCCCGAAGTGCGCGCTGCCATTGAATCCGAGGCCAGACTTCAGGGATGGCCTGCCCTCCATGCCGCACTGAGCCAGATTGACCCGGTCTCCGCTGCACGACTGGCGCCAGGTGACTCGCAACGCATCCAGCGCGCCCTGGAGGTCTACCAAATAACCGGGCAGCCAATCTCCGCGCTGCAAGGCAGTACGCGCTCATCCAGCCTGTTCAGCCAGACCAGGCTGATTTGCCTGGAACCGCTGGATCGGGCCTGGCTGCATTCGCGCATTGCCCAACGCCTGGATGCCATGTTCGCCGCCGGGTTCATGCAAGAGGTGCAAGCCTTGCGCTCGCGCGGCGATCTGCACCTCGGGCTGCCTTCCATCCGTTGCGTGGGCTATCGCCAGGCCTGGGAAGCCCTGGATGGCAACTTTCCCCTGAGCGAACTGCGCGATCGCGCCATCTATGCCACTCGCCAATTGGCCAAGCGCCAGATCACCTGGTTACGGTCCATGCCAGAGCGCCAGGTGGTGTCTTGCGACGCACCCGACCCGATATCCCAGGTACTGCAAATCGCCAGAAGTCAGCTGACCTGAAACCTGGCCCAGGTGCCGCCTCATGCCAGCTATTCAATCGATGCGGATACGCTGCGAGCCGCCATTGCTTTTCTTGGGCAGCGTCAGGGAGAGAACCCCGTTGTCGCATTTGGCCTTGGCCTGCGTCGCATCCACATCCTGCGGCAGGGAAAACGCCCGCGACACCGAGCCGTAATAGCGTTCGCTGCGCAAGACCTTGTCGTCCTTGGTTTGCGTGTCCTGCTGTTTCACATCGGCACTGAGTGTGATCACATTGCCATCGATGGAAACATGGATGTCCTCCTTGCTGACACCCGGTATTTCAGCCAGTACCGTGAAAGATTTGTCGTTTTCCTTGACATCCACCTTGATTTTGTCTGGCTCAGGCAAAGGTTCTCCATGCAAGGGCCGGACATAAAAACCTGGTGACATATCACGGAAAAATTCATCGAAAAGATTGCTGCGTCGAATCAGTGAGCTCATAACTTCCTCCAATATCTTCCACCCGGATCCAAAGCTTGCGCCCTCATGGCTCACGCCCGCCGGGACAGAGAAATCATGGGCTCAGGAAAAGATATTTCAAGTCGATGACAGAGCCTTTATGACCCAGGTCAAAAAGACACTCTGGCCTGTAGCAGGGTTGAGTCAGGTCGGTCTTTGAAAGAGACTCAGCTACTCAGCCACTGCGCAAGGCGATGCAGATCCACATTCCCACCACTGAGCAGGATGCCCACACGCTGACCTTGGAGAGGCACTTTGCCATGGCAGGCTGCTGCCAGACCCAGACAACCAGTGGGCTCGACCACCATCTTCATGCGCTCAGCTAGAAATTTCATGGATTCAATCAGTTCTTGATCACTGGCAGTCAACACATCCGCCACATGGTTCTTGATGACACCAAATGTGTACTCTCCCAGATGCTGAGTCTGGGCTCCATCGGCAATGGTCTTGGGCGTATCAATGCGGACGATCCGACCCGCGCGCAGGGATTGCTGCCCATCATTGCCCGCCTCAGGTTCCACCCCGTACACACGGCATGCTGGAGACATGGCGTGTGCGGCCAGGGCTGAGCCAGCCAGCAGCCCCCCGCCTCCCAAAGGGACCAGCAGGAGGTCGAGCTCGCCCACTTGCTCGAAGAGCTCCATGGCAGCAGTACCCTGGCCAGCGATGACATCCGGATGGTCGTAGGGTGGAATCAGGGTCAAACCACGCTCGGCAGACAGCTTGCGTGTCAATTCTTCACGGTCCTGCGTGAAGCGATCGTAGAGTACCACCTCTGCGCCATATGCTCGCGTCGCTGACAATTTGGCCTGCGGGGCATCAAGCGGCATCACAATGACTGCTGGCATGCCCAGCAAGCGGGCTGACAGGGCGATGGCCTGCGCATGATTGCCAGAGGAAAACGTGATTACCCCAGCCTGCCGTTGTCCAGCGTCAAAGCGCGACAAGGCGTTAAAGGCACCTCGGAATTTGAAGGCGCCCATTCGTTGGAGGTTTTCACATTTGAAACTGAACTGGGCTTGATGGCGCTGATCCAAGGTTGTGGACCGCATCACTGGCGTCACATGCGCCGCACCACGAAGCCGCTGTGCCGCAGCCTGAACATCAGAAAAGGTGGGCAGCACCATCATGGCCTCAGAACCATCCAGCCCCTGATCCACCCAGACCAGATCATCAGTGCACCGGCCCCTCCAGGCCCTCGGGCAGGATCAGGGGCATGACCCTGATGCCCTCCTCACGCAGGGCCTCGGTATCCTCGTGTGAGGCCTTGCCCCGGATGCCTCGCTCCTCGGTTTCCCCATAGTGCATGCGACGGGCTTCCTCGACAAAGCGCTCGCCAACATCCTCGGTGTGCTCCAGGATGCGTCGTGCCACCTGAAGCCAGGCGGCCTGCAACGCACGCTCGGTACCCGCGTCCACCACCGTCGCGGCATTGCTTTGACCAGGCGCTTGCTCGGTCTGGACGCTAGGGCTCAGATTGAGACGTGGAGCGCTGGGTAGCTTGCTCACATCACGAGCACCACAAAACGGACACTCCAGCATGCCCCGCGCCGATTGCCCGGCGTAGTCATCCTCAGAAGCAAACCAGCCTTCAAACTGGTGCTTACCTGAACACTGAAGGTTGAGCACTTTCATGAGTTCATTATCCGCCACTCGAGAGGCCATTTGCCGGAGAGAACATTTTGCAGCCAAAGGGCAGCAGTGAGTGTTTTGGAGTCAGTGATTTTTCCCTCAAAACACCAGTCCAATACCTCACTGGGCGTGGCTGTGAACACTTCAAGAAACTCACCCTGGTCGAGAGTAGGCGGACCGGCCGTCAAGCCGCGCGCAAACCAGACTTCTATGTATTCCGTGGAATAGGAGATCACAGGATGGAGTACGCCCGCATGCGCCCATTCTTTTGCCTGATAGCCGGTTTCTTCACGCAGTTCTCGCTGAGCGCAGCACAGGCCATCCTCGTTTTTATCGAGCTTGCCCGCGGGAAACTCAATCATCACCTGAGCAACCGGGTGGCGGTATTGCCGCTCCATCACCACCAAAGTGCCCCTGTGCGCGTCCTCCAGCAAGGCAATGACCATGGCAGCGCCAGGGTGGCGCACATATTCCCGGACGGCACTGCTACCGTCGGGCAAGCTCACCCGATCTCGAAAGGCGTGCAGAAAATGGCCCTGGAAGATCTCCTCGCTGCTCAAGCGGGTTTCAATCAGATGACTGTCTTGCATGGCGTTTTGAAGCTCAGCCGTTTCGCTTGTAGAGGTAGCGCCAGACAAACCCAGGAAAAGCAAGCGTCAGAAAAAGCGCGCCAGTAATGGCATAAAACTCCCAACCCTGGGGTGCGATCTGGCCTGCACGCGCTTCCAGCAGAAGACCTACAGCACCCATCAAAAAATAAAACCCAGTCAATTCAGCCAAACGGATTGCCAGATTTTTTCCTGATTTCAGCGACCATATTCCAAAAAGACGCTGTGTGACAAATGGTAGATTGGCGCCAATCACTGAAAGAATGATGACCAGCCATACGGCAGCGCTCTGCATCCCATTCATCAGATTCCCAGCATTCGCACAATGGCATCTGCACACAGCGCCATCAATCCCCCGGGGAGCAGGCCCAGGCCCAGCACCATCAGGCCATTGACCGACAGGACCAGGCGCACATCTGTCGGCGCAGACACCTGAGTTGCGGTAATAGGCTCATCGAAATACATGACCTTGACCACTCTGAGGTAATAAAAGGCGCCAACCAGCGACATGATGACTGCAAATACTGCCAGGGCAGTATGGAGAGTCTCCCCTGTAGTGACCAGGGCCTGCAGGATAGACAACTTGGCATAGAAGCCCACCATGGGTGGTATGCCCGCAAGCGAAAAAAGACAGATGCCCATGATGGCCGCATAAAGCGGGCTGCGCTGATTGAGGCCTGCAAAGTCGGCGATTTCCTCGCTCTCAAATCCCTCGCGGGCCAGCAAGAGAATCACCCCAAAGCTTGCCAGAGTGGTCAGCACATAGGTGAGGACGTAGAACATGGCCGAGCTGTAAGCGTTGGCTGCAGACAGGGTGTTGCCACTGACCACGCCAGACATCAGCCCCAGCAGGACAAAGCCCATCTGGGCAATGGTGGAGAAAGCCAACATGCGCTTGAGATTGACTTGCATGATGGCGGCCAGATTGCCGATCAAGAGTGATCCAATGGCCAGCAGCATGAGCATCTGCTGCCAATCAACTGCCAGCGGCAGCAAGCCCTCCACCAGCAAACGCACGGTAATGGCAAATGCAGCCAACTTGGGCGCACCGCCCAGCATCAGGGTCACAGCGGTGGGGGCGCCCTGGTAAACATCGGGCACCCACATATGAAATGGCACCACCCCCAGCTTGAAGGCAAGGCCCGCAACCACGAAAACCAGACCAAACGTCAGGACTTGTGCGTTGACCCGGCCAGACAAGATGGTGTTGAGGACGGTAGAAATATCCAGCGATCCGGTAGCGCCGTAGATCATTGACAGGCCATACAAGAGAAACCCGGAGGCCAAGGCCCCCAGCACAAAGTATTTCATGGCGGCTTCCGTGGCCAGCACATGGTCACGCCGCAGGGCGACCAAGGCATAGCTGGACAAGGTCAGTAGCTCCAGGCCCAGGTAGATCATCAGGAAGTTGTTCCCTGAAATCATGATGAACATGCCCAGCAGGGAAAAGAGGCTGAGCGAATACATTTCACCGCCACGCAGCATGTCACGGTCGGCAGCGTAGGGTCGCGCATAGACCAAGGTGACGATCACCGCCAGGGTGGCGAACATCTTGAGCCAGTTACCCATGGGGTCGCTCACCACCATATTGTGCAGACTGTAGAAGGTGCTGCCACTGTCCGCATACAAGTACTGCAGCATCGCCACCACGGCCAGAGCTGCCAAAGTTGTGACGTGGGTAACGCTACGCAGGCGGCTGCGCACACCGAGGTCAATCAGGGTGATGGCGCATGCCATAACAAGCAGGATGATTTCCGGATAAACCGCAATCCAGCTGAGTGTGTCAGTCATCATCGGTCTTTCAGTATGGATGGTTCAGTTCAACTTGGAGATGGCCACATGCTTCAACAGCTCAGCCACCGACACATCCATCACATCGGTGAAGGGCTTTGGATGAACGCCCATCCAGAGAACTGCAATTGCCAGCAAGGCCAAGGCCAGAAACTCGCGGCTGTCGATGTCCGACAAAGCCTTGACCTCTTCATTGCCCACTGGCCCCAGGTAGACCCGCTTGAACATCCAGAGCGTGTAGGCGGCACCAAAAATCAGTGCGCTGGCTGCGGCCAAGCCTAGCCAGAAATTCACTTTGACTGCGCCAAGAATCACCATCCATTCGCCCACGAAACCTGCAGTTCCCGGCAGGCCGCAATTGGCCATCGCAAACAAGAGAGCGAATGCCGTGAATTTAGGCATGGTGTTGATCACCCCACCATAAGCAGCAATTTCTCGGGAATGCACTCGGTCATAGAGCACGCCAATACACAGGAACATGGCGCCAGAGACAAAGCCATGGGCAATCATCTGCACCAGTCCGCCAGAGACCCCCAGGTCATTGAAGATAAAGAAACCCAGAGTGACAAAACCCATATGTGCCACTGAGGAATAAGCCACCAGTTTCTTCATGTCCTGCTGGACCATCGCCACCAGGCCAACGTAGATCACCGCGATCAGCGACAGGGCAATCATCAGCCAGGCCCATTCACGCGCCGCATCCGGTGCGATGGGCAGGGAAAAACGTAGGAAGCCGTATGCCCCCAGCTTGAGCATGATTGCAGCCAGTACAGCCGACCCTCCAGTAGGCGCCTCCACATGGACGTCTGGCAGCCAGGTGTGCACCGGCCACATCGGCACCTTCACCGCAAAGGCGCTGAAGAACGCAAAAAACAGCAAAGTCTGCGCCGACATACCCAGGGGTAACTCGTGCCAGGTTGCAATGTCAAAGCTACCACCCGAGTGGGTGTAGAGATAAATCAAGGCCACCAGCGTGAGCAGGGAACCAAGCAGCGTGTAGAGAAAAAACTTGAAGGCGGCGTATATCTTTCTCGGCCCGCCCCACACACCGATGATCAGGTACATCGGGATCAGTGTGGCTTCGAAAAAGACATAAAACAGGATGCCGTCGAGTGCAGAAAACACACCGATCATCAGTCCGCTGAGGATGAGGAAAGCGCCCATGTACTGATTGACACGGCTGGTAATGGACTGCCAACTGGCAATCACAATAACGAGATTGATAAAGGCCGTCAGCAACACAAACCAGAAGGAGATTCCGTCAAGGCCCAGGTGGTAATGCACATTGAAACGATCAAGCCAGGGCATCTTTTCCACAAACTGCATGGCAGCAGTGGAGGCATCAAAACCCACATAGAGCGGAATGGTGACCAGCAAACCTGCAACAGCACCCAGCAGGGCAATCCAGCGCACGGTGCCCGCATGCTCATCACGGCCCAGGGCCAACAAGATCACGCCGAAAGTGATTGGCACCCAAATCGACAGGCTCAACAAACCCATTGTCTTTTTCTCCTTATCGATTGAGCCAGTCAAGCAATGCAGGTCGTGTCACGAACCAGGTCATCAGCACCAGCACACCAACAATCATGGCCAGCGCATAGTGATAGAGGTACCCGGATTGGAGACGTCGGGCCAAAGCAGCCACCCGGCCAATCAGCTTCCAGGAGCCATTGACCAATGCGCCATCGATAAGCACCTCGTCGCCTTTTTTCCACAGTCCGCGCCCCAAGGCACGTGCGCCCCGGGCCAGCAGGTGCTCATTGATCCAATCCATGTAGTACTTGTTCTCCAGCAATCTGTATAGCGGTTGGACGCGTGCCTGGATGGCAGCAGGCAATGCCGGGTTGACCATGTACATGTAATAGGCAGCCAGTGCACCAGCAAGTGCCAGCGCGAAAGGCAATGTGGTGAAAGCATGTAAGGCCATGGCCAACGGGCCATGAAAAATCTCATTCAGCATGGTCATGGCCGGGTGCGCGGCTGTATCCACCACGATGGCGCCTTTGAAAAAATCTCCAAACAACAAGGGCTGAACGGTCAGGTACCCAATAAGCACGGAAGGGATAGCCAGCAACACCAGCGGCACCGTGACCACCCAGGGAGATTCATGGGGTTGATGGTGCTCATCGTGATGATCATGATCCCCTGCGTGCGCATCAGGATTCTGCTCATAACGTTCCTGACCGTGAAAGACCAGGAAATACATTCGGAATGAATAGAAAGCGGTCACAAAGACACCCGCCAATACAGCAAAGTAGGCAAATCCAGCGGCTGGCAGCGTACTGAAATGGGCCACCTCGATGATGCTGTCCTTGGAATAGAAACCGGCAAAGAAGGGCGTTCCCGTCAAGGCCAGGGTGCCCAGCAGTGAGGTCACCCAGGTGATTGGCATGTATTTTCGAACACCGCCCATCCAGCGGATGTCCTGGTTGTGGTGCATGCCCATGATGACCGACCCGGCCCCGAGAAACAGCAGAGCCTTGAAAAAAGCGTGCGTCATCAGGTGGAAAACCGCCACTGAATACGCCGACGCACCGAGCGCCACGGTCATGTAGCCAAGCTGAGACAAGGTGGAATACGCCACCACACGCTTGATGTCATTCTGAATGATGCCTAGCAGTCCCATGAACAGGGCAGTGATCGCACCCACCACCAAGATCAGGTTCAAGGCGGTGTCGCTCAGCTCGAACAGGGGAGACATGCGGGCCACCATAAAAATACCAGCGGTCACCATGGTTGCCGCGTGAATCAGGGCAGATATCGGGGTTGGGCCTTCCATCGAATCGGGCAACCAGACATGCAGCGGGAACTGAGCGCTTTTACCCATGGCACCGATAAACAGGCAAATGCAGATCACCGTGATCAGCATCCACTCAGTTCCGGGGAGGGTGATTTTTGCGAGCTCACCGCCCTTGGCAAACACCTCGTTGTAGTCGAGGCTGCCGCAATAAGCCGCGATCAGGCCAATGCCTAGGATGAAGCCAAAATCCCCCACCCGGTTGACCAGAAATGCCTTCAGGTTGGCAAAAATCGCGCTGGGTTTGTTGAACCAAAAGCCAATCAGCAGGTAGGAAACCAAGCCAACTGCTTCCCAGCCAAAAAACAGCTGCAGCAGATTGTTGCTCATGACCAGCATGAGCATGGCAAAAGTGAACAGCGAGATATAGGCAAAAAAGCGGTTGTAACCGTCATCCTCTTCCATGTAGCCTATGGTGTAGAGATGCACCATCAGCGAGACAAAGGTGACGACACACATCATCATGGCGGTCAGGCCATCCACCAGGAACCCAATCTCCATCTTGAGGCCACCGACCACCATCCATTGGTAGATGGTGGCGTTGAAGGTGGCGCCGTCCATGGCAACTTGCTTCAAGGTCAGCGCCGAGAGGATAAATGCCAGCAGCACGCCCAGGACGGTCAGGCTATGGGCAAGACGTCGACCAATCCAGTTGCCGCCAAATTTGGTGCCAAAGACTCCAGCCAGCAAGGAACCGACCAAGGGCGACAGCGGAATAGCCAGCAAAGTGGATGCGTTTAAAGATTGGCTCATGTTGCGGCGACTCGTTTAGCCCTGCAGCGAGTCGAGTTCATCGACGTTGATGTTGGAACGATTACGGAACAGAATGACCAGGATGGCCAAGCCGATGGCGGATTCGGCGGCCGCAACTGTCAATATGAAAAAGACAAAGACCTGCCCGTGCATGTCGCCGAGAAAATGTGAGAAAGCCACGAAATTCATGTTGACTGCCAACAGCATCAGTTCAATAGCCATCAGCAGCACAATCAGGTTTTTCCGGTTGAGGAAAATACCAACGACCGCGATTGCAAAAAGCATCGCACCGAGCGTGAGGTAGTGTCCCAGGGTCAGGGTCATGGCTTGCCCTCCTGCGGCTGCGCAGGCGGACTTGGGGTGACAGGTTCAACCTGCACCACCCGCAAGCGGTCTGCAGCGCGCACCCGAACCTGCAGCCCGGGGTCAATCGCTTTGCTGTCCTTGCGCTGACGCAAGGTCAACGCGATCGCAGCAATCATGGCCACCAGCAATATCGAGGCGGCCACCTGGATGGGGTAAACATACTGGGTATAGAGCAATTTGCCTAATTCCTTGGTGTTGGAGACCTCTACCTCAACGCCGATCGGCAGGGCCGGCACAGGTGCCTCACTCAGTCGGAAACCTGACAGGAGCACGGCTGCCATCTCAAGCACCACCACCACACCAAGCATCGCCGCCACGGGAAAGTGTCGCCAGAACCCATGTCGCAGCTGGTCGATCTTGATGTCGAGCATCATCACCACAAACAGGAACAACACCATCACCGCGCCCAGGTAGACCAGCACCAGGGTAATGGCCAGAAATTCGGCTTTGAGAAGCAGCCAGATGGCAGCGGCCTGGGAAAAGGCCAACATCAGGTGCAGAACGGCATGCACGGGATTTCGGGCAGTCACCACCCTCAGCGCGGCATACAGCAGCACCAGCGAAAACAACAGGAAAAATGCAGTCTTGGTATCCATGGGATTTTTGACCAGGCTTCAGCGGTAAGGGGCGTCAGCCGCCTTGGCTGCCGCAATCTGCGCCTCATAGCGATCACCTACTGCCAGCAACATGTCCTTGGTGAAATAAAGATCGCCACGTTTTTCGCCGTGGTATTCAAGAATATGGGTCTCGACAATGGCGTCCACCGGACAAGCCTCTTCACAAAAACCGCAGAAGATGCACTTGGTCAGGTCGATGTCATAGCGGGTCGTACGACGGCTGCCATCGTTGCGTTGCTCGGACTCGATGGTGATGGCAAGGGCCGGACAAACTGCCTCGCATAGCTTGCAGGCGATGCAGCGCTCCTCGCCGTTTTCATAACGGCGTTGCGCATGCAGACCACGAAAGCGCGGTGACTGGGGAGTTTTTTCCTCGGGGTATTCAAGGGTCACCTTGCGTCGAAGCGCGTAGCGACCGGTCAGCGCCATGCCCTTGAAAAGCTCCACCAGGAGAAAGCTTTTCAAAAAGTCTTTAAAGAAAAATTTGGGTTCGGCAACAGCGTTCATGATCAATCCCGCATCAGTTCCAGATATTCCAGGACGTCTGCATCCAGACACCCACAAGAATCAGCCACACCAGCGTGACTGGAATGAAAATCTTCCACCCCAGCCGCATGATCTGGTCGTAACGGAATCGGGGGAAAGTAGCGCGTATCCAGATGAACATGGAGACGACAATAAAAGTTTTGGCGCCCAGCCAGATCCAGCCTGGGATCCAGTTGAAGAAAGGGCTATCAATCGGAGGCATCCAGCCACCCATGAACATCACCACCGCCAGAATCGAAACCAGCCACATGCTGGCGTACTCGGCCAGGAAGAAGATGGCGAATCCCATACCGGAATACTCCACCATGTGACCAGCGACAATCTCGGCCTCACCCTCGACCACATCGAAGGGGTGGCGGTTGGTCTCTGCCACACCCGAGATCAGGTAGACCATGAAGATGGGCAGCAAGGGCAGCCAATTCCAGGATAGAAAATTGAGTCCCTTGTCGGCAAAATAGCCAGCGCCCTGCCCTTGCACTATGTCTGTCATATTCATGCTGCCAGACACCATGACAACCACCAGGAAACAGAAGCCCATCGCAATTTCATAGCTCACCATCTGAGCCGATGCGCGCAACGCGCCCAGAAAGGCATATTTGGAATTTGATGCCCAGCCGGCAATGATCACGCCGTACACTTCGATCGAAGTGATCGCCATGATGAGCAAAAGTCCTGCATTCACATTGGCCAGGGCCACATCCGGCGCGAAGGGTATCGCGACCCAGGCCGCCAGGGCCGGCATGATCGCCATGATCGGCCCCAGTCGAAACAGGCCTTTGTTGGCCGCAGTGGGGTTGATGATTTCCTTGGTCAAGAGCTTGAGCGCATCCGCAATTGGCTGCAGCAAGCCAAAGGGGCCTACCCGGTTGGGCCCCAGCCTTACCTGCATGAAACCGAGCAGCTTGCGCTCCCACAAGGTGAGGTAGGCAACAGCACCCATCAGGGGTGCCAGGACACAGACGATTTTTATCAGGGCCCAGATCACCGGCCAAGCCAGCGCGGCCCACCAGCTGGCAGCCAACAGGTTTTGCCCGGCAAAATACACCGCATCGATCATGCAGCCACCTCCAGGTTCCGCGCATCTGCGGTCAACTGCAGAGAAGGCGAGCGCCGAACCAGCCCATCGAGCTGATAAATCGAGGCCACCACCGGCTTGATAACAGGCGCCGACAGCTTGATGGCTGATGAGGTCTCGTTGGACAAATTCAGAGGCAGCGCGCTGGCTTCAGCCAAGACTTCCTGCGAGGACTCAAAGTCGAACCCCTTCAATTCCAGCAGATTGCCCAACACCCGCAAGACTTTCCAGGCCGGCCGGGTCTCGGCCAGAGGTTTGACCACAGCGTGAAAACTCTGCAGCCGACCTTCCGCGTTCACAAAACTACCCGAGGTCTCCGTGAATGGCGCGATTGGCAGCAGGACGTCGCTGAAATCGAGGTTGGTCTTGAAGGGGCTGAGGGTGACCACCATGTCCGTCTTTTTCAGCGCTTCAGCACTCGCCAGGCCAGCGGCCATGTCTTGCGGCTCGAGGTTGAGCAAGAGGGCGGCCCGCAACGCCCCGTCCGACAGCATCTGTGCGGCATCAAGGCCACCGTTTTGGGGCTGGGCACCCACCCATTGCGCGCCCACAGTGTTGGCAGCTTCCGTCAGGTAGCCCACACTTGCGCCAGTCTGGGTCGCAATCCAGTTGGCCAATGCCAACAGATCAGAGGCATTGGCAGCGTGGGCGGCCGCATTGCCCAAGAGCACAGCTTTGCGCTCGCCACTCAAAAGGGATCGGGCGGTCAAAAGTGCATCAGGCGTGATCTCACCAGACAACGGGGCAGAGACGCCTTTTTCGGAGGCCAGGGCAGCCGCCACATTGGCCAAGGCTTGCGCCCAATTGGCCGAAGGAAGGATTTGCACACTGGAGAGCTGGAGCGCCCAACTCTCAGGGGTTTTCAGCATGTCATCCGATGTGATGACATGAACTTGAGCCCCATGTCGGACAGACTGCCGGATGCGCAGTGCAAACAGGGGGTGGTCCTTGCGCAGGTTGGTGCCTACCAACAGGACCCGCTGCAGTTGAGACAGGGAGGCAATCGAGCTGCCCAACCAGCGCACCCCTTTGGCCGGCGCGAATTCGGCGTGGCGCAGACGATAGTCAATGTTGTCGCTGCCAAGTCCGCGCATCAACTTGCCGCTCAGATGCAGTTCCTCCAGCGTGCTGTGGGGGCTGACCAGCGCGCCAATACTATTGGCGCCATGAAGGGTTTTGATGTTTTGCAGTCCCCGGGCGACATATTCCAGTGCGGTCTGCCAATCCACCTCTTGCCACTGGCCATCCTGTTTGAGCATCGGGCGACTCAGGCGCTCGCTGCTGTTGAGGGCTTCATAGGAAAAACGGTCCCGATCGGCAATCCAGCACTCATTGACTGCCTCATTCTCCAGCGGCACCACACGCAATACCTGGTTGTTTTTCACCTGCACGACCAGGTTGGCGCCGGTGGAGTCATGCGGGCTGACAGATTTGCGACGGCTTAATTCCCAAGTTCTGGCGCTGTAACGAAACGGCTTGCTGGTCAGGGCGCCTACCGGGCACAAATCAATCATGTTGCCTGAGAGTTCTGAATCCACCGACTCGCCCAGAAAGGTCTCTATCTCCGAGTGTTCGCCACGGTGGCTCATACCCAGTTCCATGACGCCGGCGATTTCCTGGCCAAAGCGTACACAGCGAGTGCAATGGATACAACGGCTCATCTCTTCCATCGAGATCAGGGGACCCACATCCTTGTGGAAGACCACCCGTTTTTCTTCCTGGTAGCGGGAGTTACCCCCACCATAGCCGACTGCCAGATCCTGCAGTTGACACTCACCACCCTGGTCGCAGATCGGGCAATCAAGCGGGTGGTTGATGAGCAGAAACTCCATCACCGATTTCTGAGCCTTGATGGCCTTGTCAGACTTGGTGCGCACCACCATGCCCTGTGTCACTGGCGTGGCACAGGCAGGCATGGGCTTGGGTGCCTTTTCGACATCAACCAGGCACATACGACAGTTGGCCGCGATGCTGAGTTTCTTGTGATAGCAGAAGTGAGGTATGAAGACACCCGCCTTATCGGCAGCATGCATCACCATGCTGCCTTCCTGGACCTCTACCTTCTTGCCGTCGAGTTCGATTTCAACCATGTTCATGCAACCGTTGTTCAGCTCATAGGTATGGCGCGACCATGCAGGTCTTGTGGGCCACGTGGTAGTCAAACTCGGGGCGGAAGTGCTTGAGCATTGCCCGCACCGGCATGGCTGCCGCATCACCCAGGGCGCAAATGGTTCGCCCCTGGATGTTTTCAGAGACGTTGTCCAGCAGGTCCATGTCCTCAGGGCGTCCCAGGCCGTTTTCGATGCGGTCCACCACCCGGAAAAGCCAACCAGTGCCCTCTCTGCAAGGCGTGCATTGGCCGCAGGACTCATGCGAATAGAAATAGGACAGGCGGCGCAACGATTTGACCATGCAGCGTGAGTCATCGAGCACGATGACAGCGCCTGAGCCCAGCATCGAGCCGGCTTTGGCAATCGAGTCATAGTCCATGGTGCAGTCCATCATGATATTGGCGGGCAAAACTGGTGCAGATGATCCGCCGGGAATGACCGCTTTGAGCTTGCGCCCTGATCGCACACCACCGGCCAACTCGAGCAGACGCTCAAATGGGGTGCCCATGGGGATTTCATAGTTGCCAGGGCGCTCAACATCGCCGCTGATCGAAAAGATTTTCGTTCCGCCGTTATTGGGCTTGCCGCATTCCAAATAGGCCTGACCGCCATGTCGAATGATCCAGGGCACTGCCGCGAATGTTTCGGTATTGTTGATGGTGGTCGGCTTGCCATACAGGCCAAAGCTTGCAGGAAACGGGGGTTTGAACCGAGGCTGGCCTTTTTTCCCCTCCAAGGATTCGAGCAACGCTGTCTCCTCGCCACAGATGTAGGCGCCAAACCCATGATGTGCATGGAGCTGGAAACTGAATGGGCTGCCCAGAATCCTGTCGCCCAGCAGACCTGCTGCACGGGCTTCTTCCAGGGCTTCCTCGAAGCGCTCGTAAACCTGAAAGATCTCACCGTGGATGTAGTTGTAACCCACCGTGATGCCCATGGCATAGGCAGCAATTGCCATGCCCTCGATGACAATATGGGGGTTGAACATCAGGATGTCTCGGTCTTTGCAAGTTCCCGGCTCACCTTCGTCCGAATTGCAAACCAGATACCTCTGCCCGGGAAACTGGCGCGGCATGAAGCTCCACTTCAAGCCGGTCGGAAAGCCTGCACCGCCCCGACCGCGCAAGGCCGATTCCTTCACTGTTGCGATCACCTGGTCCTGGCTCAGGCCCTGCCCGCCGTCCATTCCCAAGATCTTGCGCAGGGCCTGGTAACCGCCACGCGCCTCGTAGTCACGCAAGCGCCAGTTTTTTCCGGTCAATCCGGCGTAGATCTGGGGCTGGATATGCCGGTCATGAAAGCAGGATTCATGACCCGAGGCAGAGAACTGGGCCAGAAGCTGATCGACTGTCATGCCTTTGACTCCACCGACTTCAACCCATCGATCAATTGATCAATCCGGTCATTGCTCATAAAACTGCACATCGTTCTGTCATTGACCAGCATGACCGGTGAATCGGCACAGGCGCCCAGGCATTCGGATTGCTGCAAGGTAAAAAGGCCATCAGCTGTGGTCTGCCCATTGGAGATGCCCAGCTTGTCCTCCAGGTGCTTGAGCGCTTTGGCGCCATCACGCAATTGGCAGGGCAGATTGGTGCATACATTGAGCTTGTATCTGCCAACTGGACGGCGGTTGTACATGTTGTAAAAGGTGCTGACTTCATGCACCGCCATAGGGGCCATACCAAGGTGCTGGGCGACGGCGCGCTCGCTCTCCGGACTGACATGGCCAAGCTCATCCTGCACGATAGACAGGCAGGCCATCACCGCTGACTGCCGCTGATCAGCCGG
>JAFMJA010000192.1 GCA_017853735.1 Burkholderiaceae bacterium
ATTTCTGACCCATCCCGCGTTTGCCAGCGACTACCCCTCCAAACCCATCCGGATCCTTCCCACCGATTTTGTTGCCAAGGCCACACCTGAGCGATCCACCTTGCTCTTGGGATCAATTGGTCCGTGGTGGCAATGCAGCCCGGTTGCTTGACGCCATTGCATGATCAAAGCTGTTGACTGAAACAATTGTGAACAAGGCCTTTACCCGCGAGCCTGACGCCAGCGAGGAGGACGATCCGCAATTGCCCGCTCTGCCAGCGGGAGGCAAGAACTACATCACCCCCAGCGGTTATGCCCGGCTGCGCGCCGAGTTGATGGATCTGATTGACAAGGAACGGCCCAAAGTCGTGGACGTGGTGCACTGGGCAGCCAGCAACGGAGATCGATCAGAGAACGGGGACTACCTCTACGGCAAGAAGCGCCTGCGGGAAATCGATCGGCGCATCCGGTTTCTGACCAAGCGGCTGGAAATTGCCGAAGTGGTCGATCCCAGCGTCCACCACGGCAGTGACCAGATCTATTTTGGCGCCAAGGTTTCTTATGTCGATGAGCAAGGGCTTGAACGGACGGTGACCATCCTGGGCATTGATGAAGCCGACAGCGCTCAGGGGCAAGTCAGCTGGATATCGCCGATTGCACGCACCCTGCTCAAGGCCCGCGAAGGTGATGTGCTTCGCTTGATTACCCCTGCGGGCGCCGAGGAGATCGAGGTACTCCAGGTGAGCTACCCGACACCGGCCTGACACCAGCCGTTTAAGCAGCCGCCTCAGGCGTGACTGACAGATCGCTCGGCACGCAGCACTGAGGGCGTGCGCCGCAGGGTGCGCAAGGCAGCCTCCAGGTGATGGCGATCCCGGACCGCCACGATAAATCGCAGCTCAGTGGTCGCCTGAGCGGCCTCCTGACCCATGTCGATGTGCACAATGTCCACCTCGGCCTGGGCCAGCCCCGCAGCAACCCGGGCCAGAACACCCTTGCCGTTGGCCACGGTGACACTGATCGCCGTCTCAAACGCGCGGACCGGCTCATCAGACCATTCCACCGGAATGAAGCGGTCAGCATCCTTGTTGAACAGCCGCTGGGCAATGCCGCAATCCTGCACATGCACCAGCAAGCCCTCGCCACGCCCGAGATAGCCCAGGATGGCATCGCCCGGTATCGGTCGGCAGCAGTGGGCCAACTGGACTGAAACATTCTCGCTGCCATCAATCAGGACCCCGGTATGACCGGTGCCCTCTTGCGGGGCAAACCGCTCACGGGTCAGCAGCAGTGTGTCGCGTCGCGCACCAAGCTCGGCCATCTGCGCAACCAGCAGCTTGGCAACAATGGTCGCAATTCGCTTGCCCAGCCCTAAGTCCACCATCAGCTCATCGCGATTCTTGTTGCCGGTAATCCGCAATACCTTGTCCCAGATAAGCAGCTGCTCATCTTCACTGCCCGGCAATTTGTCGATGCCCTCGGCTCGCAAGGCCTGCGCCAGCAGTTTTTCTCCAAGCTGCTGTGACTGCGAGGCCTCCAGCGTCTTGAGGTGGTGACGAATCTTTGATCGGGCACGCCCGGTGCGCACAAAGGTCAGCCAGGCCGGATTGGGGGTGGCGTCAGGAGAGGTAGCCACTTCGACCATATCTCCGTTGTGCAACTCAGTACGCATTGGAACGGCCTCGTTGTTGACCTTGGCGGAAACGGCATGGTCTCCCACATCGCTATGGATGGCATAGGCAAAGTCCACCACCGTGGCGCCGCGCGGCAAAGCCATGATCTTGCTCTTGGGGGTGAAGACATAGACCGCATCGGGAAACAGGTCCACCTTGACATGGTCCCAGAACTCGGCCGCATCACGGGTTTCATTCTGGATATCAAGCAGCGACTGCAGCCATTGGGTGCCAAGTCGCTCGGAGTTATCGCCCCCGGGCTCCTTGGCCTTGTACATCCAGTGCGCAGCCACACCCGACTCAGCCACCACATGCATGGCCTCGGTTCGAATCTGAAATTCGATATGGATCCCCGCCGGTCCAACCACCGTGGTGTGAAGCGACTGGTAACCGTTGAGCTTGGGGATGGCAATATGGTCTTTGAATTTGCCGGGCACCGGCTTGTAGAGCTGATGCAGAATGCCCAAGGCGGTGTAGCAGTCCACCACTCCAGGCATCTGGACGCGAAAACCATAAATATCGTTGATCTGGGCAAAGCTCAGGTGTTTCTCGTCCATCTTGCGGTAGATCGAGTACAGGGTCTTTTCGCGCCCACTGATGGGCACCGACAGGTCGGCATCGTAGAAAGCCTTGCGTACTTCGCGCTGCACTTTCCAAACCAGGTCCCGCCTTCGACCACTGGCACGCGAAACCGCCTTGGACAGGACCTGATAGCGCCAGGGTCGCAGATGACGGAAGGCCTGGTCCTGCATCTCCCGGTAGGCCTGATTCAAACCAAGCCGGTAGGCGATAGGCGCATAGATTTCCAGCGTCTCAGCAGCGATGCGCAATTGCCGCTCGCGGGACAGTTCGCCTAATGTTCGCATGTTGTGGGCGCGATCAGCCAGCTTGATCAGGATGACCCGCACATCGCGCGCCATGGCCAACAGCATCTTGCGAAACGACTCGGCCTGTCCTTCCTCGCGCGTGTTGAAATGCAGCTTGTCGAGCTTGGTCAGCCCATCCACCAACTCGGCCACCGGAGCGCCGAAACGCTCGATCAGATCAGCCTTGTTGATACCGCAATCTTCCATGGTGTCATGCATCAAGGCCGCCATCAAGGCCTGAGCGTCGAGGTGCCACTCCGCACATTGCGCGGCGACGGCGATCGGATGCGTGATATAGGGCTCACCGCTGCTACGGATTTGTCCCAGATGGGCTTCATCGGCCAGACGGTAGGCCTGACGGACCTGCTCCAGGTCGGATTCCGAGAGGTAACCCAGCTTGTCAGTCAGCGCAGCAAAGCTTGCGGCGGCTGCATTGGCAGCTGCCAGCTTGGACTCTTGCGAGAAAGCGGAAGCATTGAAAACTTCCGCCTTGGGCGCTGCAGAGGAGGCTGGTTTGGTGACATAACCCATGCCTCAAATATAACGCCCCTGCTTACCATTTCGGCCAGACAACAAAAAAGCACCGCAAGCGGTGCTTTCTCAGGCGTGGGCCAGTCGGACTTAAGTCGGAACTTTTTTGAGCATCTCAATGCCCACCTTGCCTGCAGCGATTTCGCGCAAGGCGGTCACGCTGGGTTTGTTCTTGCTGTCAACCTTCGGGGTATGGCCCTGGCTGAGCATGCGGGCACGGTAGGTGGCAGCCAGAACAAGCTGGAATCGATTTGGGATCTGCTCCAGGCAGTCTTCAACAGTAATGCGGGCCATGGAAATTCTCCGGGGGCTAGGTGATATTCAGGGCTTTGAAAGTCTGCGGCCGCTGACGGCGCTGGGAACTCAGCTTGAGGCGCTGTGCCTTGACCAGGGTTTGCAAATCGGTCAGAGCGCGTTCAAACTCATCGTTGATTATAACGTAGTCAAAGCGTTCGACCTGCGCCATCTCGGTGGCTGCATTCTTGAGCCGTAGCTCGATGACCTCGGATGAATCCTCGCCGCGTTTGATCAGCCGCTCTCGCAACGCCTCCCAGCTGGGCGGCAAAATGAAGATGGCGACTGCCTGCGCAAATCGCTTTTTGATCTGCAGGGCTCCCTGGAAATCGATTTCAAGAATGATGTCGGCTCCCTGGGCCATCTTGTCCTCGATCGCCTGACGCGAAGTTCCGTAGCGGTGGCTATGGACATTGGCCCATTCCACAAAGGCGTCGGCCTGCACCATGGCCTCAAAAGCCTCGGGAGAAACAAAATAGTATTCCCGGCCACTGACTTCCTGACCCCGCGGGGCCCGGGTGGTGTGTGAGACCGAAAGTTCCAGGCTGAGATCGGCCGCCATCAGGGCTTTGACCAAACTGGACTTGCCAGCGCCGCTGGGGGCCGTGATGACAAACAGGTTGCCAGAGGAGTACATGAAGGCTGGAATGACAACGAAAGTAGGTAGGAAGGATAACTATTCTATGTTCTGCACTTGCTCGCGCATCTGCTCAATCAGCACCTTCATGTCCACCGAAATACGGGTCAGCTCCAGGGTCGCTGATTTTGAGCCCAGCGTGTTGGCCTCACGGTGCAGTTCCTGAATCAGAAAATCAAGCCGTTTGCCAATTTCGCCGCCCTGTGCAATCAGACGCTCGAGTTCATCCAGATGAGAAGCCAGCCGGGTGATCTCTTCTGCCACATCGATGCGAATGGCAAAGGCGGTGGCCTCGGCCAGTGCTTTTTCCTGAGCGGCCTGCGGCAACACCGCGTTATCGGTCAGCGCCATTGCCTCTTGCCAACGCTCCAGAAAACGCAGTCGCTGTTGCTCTACCAGTTGTGGCACCAGAGGGGTCGCCTGCTGCGCCAGTTTGCGCAACTGTCCAATGCGGTCCCGCAACATCTCGGCCAAGCGTGCGCCCTCACGAGCACGGGCTTCAACCAGCGACTTGGTGACCCGACGCGCCAGCGGCAGCACCACCTGGCTCCAGTCCTGCCGAGACGACTGCTCACCCGCAGCCATGCGCAACACATCAGCCACACTCAAAGCCCGGGCTTGGGGCAACCAGGCCATCACCCCATCCTGAACCAGTCCCAGACGTTGCAACATCTGTGGCGAGGGCTCGGGCACTGCGCCAGATCCGGCCTCGATCGCAGCGCGTAATTCAACCTTGCCTCGACGTAGCTGCCCGGTCAGCAACTCACGCAGGGCCGGCTCAAACGCGCGCAACTCCTCCGGCAGGCGAAAGGTCAGGTCAAGAAATCGGCTGTTGACCGAGCGAATTTCCAAGCCCAATTGGGCCGGGTTGGCGCTGACTCCTTCGGCGTTTTTGGCTGCCTGCGTCCCTTGCTGGGCGCTGGCATAACCGGTCATGCTGTAAACGGGCATGGCATCCTGCTTCTGTGGCTAAGGCCCAGAGAATAACCGACCTGCACCCCAACCTGGGCATCCTCAAGGTGTGCGCTGATACCATCGCAGCGATGCCGGCAACTCAGCCGATCGACAGACTTCAAATTTTTCTGAACTCAAAGCGCCAAGCTTTCACATCATGACCTCATACCAACGCAATAACCAGCGAGGAAGCGCACAACTGCGCCCGGTTCGCATCACCCGCAACTACACCATCCATGCCGAGGGTTCGGTGCTGATCGAATTTGGCAACACCAAGGTGCTGTGCACGGCTTCGGTGGAAGAGCGAGTACCCCCACACAAGCGGGGTAGCGGCGAGGGCTGGGTAACCGCCGAATACGGCATGTTGCCCCGTGCCACCCACACCCGCAGCGACCGCGAGGCTGCTC
>JAFMJA010000193.1 GCA_017853735.1 Burkholderiaceae bacterium
AGCAGCAAGAGCAAGCCACCAGCCAGACAGGACAGCAGAATCAGCCAATCATGGGTGGGCTTGAGCACCGAGCGCACCAGATGCGGCGCCATCAGTCCCACAAAACCGATCAGACCGGTCTGGGCCACAGCGCTTGCGGTGGCCAAGCTCAACACCGCCACCAGCACGAGGCGCAAGGTTGACACAGGTATTCCCAGGCTCAGCGCCGTTGCCTCCCCCAGGCCAAGCGCGTCAAGCACACGGCCCAAGCTCAACGCCACCAGCAAGCACAAGAAGAGCACAGTGGCCATCATGCTGCAGGCTGGCCAATCGACATAGGCATTCGAGCCCAGCATGATGGTCTGCAGACTCAGCATCAACTCTGGCCGAAGTAGCATGATGAGCGAGACCAGAGCGCCAAGCACGGCTCCCACCACCACGCCAGCCAGCACAAGCCGTAAGGTGTGGTGTACGCCACGGGCCAGCACCAAGGTCAGCACCACAGCAAGCATGGCGCCCAAAAATGCCAGCCCGGTCACCCCCAGCTGAATTGCCCACCCTGATGCGGACAGCTGGCCTTGGGCACTGCCCATCCAGGCCAGCCCCATGGCCACACCCAATGCAGCACCCGATGCACTCCCCAGGAGGTAAGGATCAGCCAGAGGGTTACGAAACAGCCCTTGGGCAATCGCACCCGCCAGCCCGAGCAAGCCACCAGCCAGCCAGGCACCCAGGCTTCTTGGCAGGCGAATTTCCCAAATGATTGCCCGTGTCTGGGGATCTAACCAGGTCGGCTGAAAAAGCTGTATGCCTTCCACCCCCAAGCTGCTGCTCAGCCATAACAACAAGACCGCCATCAGGCCCAGCACCAGGGCCAGTATCCAGGGCTTGGTGTGCTGGCCAGACGCCAGGTTCATGGCTGGCCCCCTTGCGCCTGTTTGTCGCTCAGGCATTGCACCATCAGCTGGGCGGCCTCGCCCAGTCGAGGACCCGCACGCATCAACAGGTCAGCTTGCTCAGGCCTCAGGGCGCAGATGGCCTGCTTGCGTACAGCGCGCATGCGCGACCAGCCAGGTCGTGCGGCGATCGCGGCTGCCTGACGGTGGCTGATCACGATCAAGTCTGGATCCGATCGCACCACAAACTCAGGGTTGATCTTGGGGTAATCGCCCAGGTTGGCTGGCACCACATTGACCAGGCCCAATCGTTTGAGGGTCTCCCCGATGAAGGAGGACTCACTGGCCGCATAGGGGCCCTGATCAACCTCGACATAGACCCGAAGCCCGCGCAATGCAGCGGGAACAGACTGTGCCGCCGACTCCAGCTCGCGCTCGATCTTCTCCCACAGCCGCAGGGCACCAGTTTGTGGCGGCACCTGCAACAGCACGCCCAATCTTTCCAACATACGACGAATATCCGCATGGGTGCGCGGCTGCATGGCCGCTACCGGCATGCCCAAAGCCTGCAACCTGCTCGCACCGCGGGTAGAACTGGCCACCAGCACCAGGTCTGGCTGCAAGGCCATCACGGCTTCGAGGCTGGGTTCCAGTCCACCGCCCACCTTGGGCAGCGCACCCACTTGCAGCGGAAAATTGGAATCTTTGTCCACACCCACCAGGCGGTGGCACTGTCCGAGCTGGCAGACTGCCTCGGTCAGGGCTGGAAACAGGCTGACGATGCGTTGGGGTGGCTGCGCCAGGGACACTTGAACCCCACGGTCATCGGTGATGGTGATGGCCTGCACCGCCACACCCATGCTGCCGACGATCAACGCACAAAGAATGCGGCCAGCCCAATCACGCATTGCGCTCGCCCCAGGCCATGATCGCACGATGTAGCTGCTCAACGCCATCGGTCAGCGCAGCGGGGCCAGGTTGCAAGATATCGGCTGATTTGATTTCGAACAGTTGCTGCTGCTTCACCGCAGGGATGTCCTGCCAACCCGGACGTTGAGAGACTTTTTCGGATCGAAATTTTTTGCCACACCACGAGCCAAAGATCAGCTCGGGGCGGCGGCGCACGGCTTCCAGGGGATCTGCAATGATGCGGTCCTTGCCCAGGGGCTGGCGCGACAATTCCACAAAGATATCGTCGCCACCGGCAATCTCCATCAATTCAGAAACCCAGCGGATGGCGCTGATCGGCGGGGTGTCCCACTCTTCAAAATAGACCCGAGGGCGGCGTGGCAGGCTGGCAGTTGCCAAGCGGATCTCGTGCAGGCGCTGCTGCATGAGCTGAATTCGCCGTAAGCCCTGATCGGCTTGGCCTACCATGGCCGCAACCTGGAAGAGAACCGAAAAAATATCGTCCACGCTGCGCTGGTTGAACACCGTCACCTGCACCCCGTGGCGAATCAGCGCTGAAGCAATGTCGGCCTGCAGGTCGGAAAAGCCCAGCACGCAGTCAGGTTCAAGGGCCAGGATCTTGTCGATCTTGGCCGTTAAAAACGCGCTGACACGAGGCTTCTCCTGCCGGGCCCGTGCAGGGCGTACGGTGTAGCCGGAGATCCCTGCGATTCGAGATTCTTGACCCAGAAGGTAAAGCCATTCCGTCGTCTCCTCAGTCAGGCAAACGATACGTTGAGGCCCAAAATCCTTCTGTTGCAACATCACCTGGGTTGCCAGTTCAGTCCGACAAAAACTGTGCGCCCGGGGGTGGCGTAATTCAGTACTTGCTGGTACTTTGTATTGGCTAAGTTATCTGCCCGGGCAACAATTTTCCAATCTCTGCCAAGCGGACGGGTCATCACCACATTGAACAGCGAGTAGGCAGGAAGCAGCTCTGAATTAGCGGCGTTGTTGAAGCGTTGACCAACACCCTTGAACTCAGCACCCAAGCGCCATTGAGCTACATAACGATCCACTCCAAGATTGATCATTTGACGAGCGCGCAAACTCAGATCGCGCCCACTGATATCGTCGCGGGGATCAAGCAGATCATAAGCACCTCGGAGTGCATAGGCACCCCATTGTTGAGAACCACTGAATGTAATCCCCTGAATCACAGCTCGACCGACGTTGTAATAACAAAAGCCACCAGCCAAACATCCAGTTTCGCTCTGTGCCGATGTAATCATGTTATTGACTTCATTTCTATAGACAACCGCTTTGAACTTTTCAGTACCTTGTGCATACTGCACGCCGGTTTCAAGGCTTCGATTTGTCTCGGGCTGAAGTTGAGTACTGCCATATTGACTATAGAGTTGCTCTAAAGTTGGGGCACGAAACGCAGAACCAAAAGAAAAAGTGGCTCGCCAACGTGGCACGAAGGCATAGCCATAGGAGGCTGCGCCTGTCTGAAAACTGCCAAATAAGCTGTCCCTATCCTGTCGTACATTGAATTGCAATGCATGAAAGCCACTCTGAATACCGTATCCCAGGGCCGACGCATTCTGGGATCGCTTGCCATTAAAAGCTGGATTGGCATTGCCATCAGCCTGCGCCTGAAATGCGTCAGCTTTTTCTTCAAGTGCTGCAGTCAGAACCCCGCCAGCCAATCTCACGCGATTTTCAAAAAGTACACCTTGAAGCGTTGTCACGTAATCGTTGGGCATATCGTCCCGATTGGCGATGCGTGTTTGACTAACTGAGAGATCCGTGCTGTAGGTCTCGCTCCAACGAGCCCGCCATTTGAGACTGGCCAGGTTTAGGTGTGCCTTGGCTTGATAATCATTGCCACCGTTCCATGGTACATAGCGCGAATCGAGTTGGCTGTCCATCATGTGTGTATCCACTCTGTGCAAACCACTCAGCTGACGACCCAGGTGAAAGTTGACATTTCTCTGGGTGTAAGCTTCGGTTGAGGGGTTATGACTGAGGTCTGGTCGAGTATTGATGCCATCGCTGTCTTCGATTCCCAAGCCGAGCGAATAATCCCAGCCCTGCCCCGACCCACTTAAACCGGAAGTCAGCTTGCGGGTAGTGGTTGAGCTCACACCGAAGCTGGCATAAGGTTGAATGCCAGCTTCACCTCGCCGAGTGAAACTCTGCACCACACCGCCCATGGCATTGGATCCATAGACTGCGCTCGCAGGTCCGCGCAGCACTTCGACGCGTTCAATCTGGGACAAGGAAAGAAGCTCCCAAGGGGCGCCGCCTCCAAGCCGGACTGCGCCATCCTGAGTATCCACACGAACTCCGTCAACATACAAAGCTGTCATGCGTGAATCTGCACCGCGAATATAGACACGGGCTGCATCTGCCCCCGTAATAGTCTGAACGCCAGGCAATCGGTTCAGTAAATCGGTGATGGTCCCCGCACCCATTAGCTCGATTTCGGAACGATCAATGACACTGACATCTGCGACAACATCTGTAACTGGTTGCTCTACGCGAGAAGCCGTGACGAATGTGGCTGGAAGCTGGCCGCTTTGCGCCAATGCTGGCGAACTGTTAAAGGACAAAGCAATCGCAAGAAGGGACAGGACTGCGTTAAGCCTCTGTAAGGCTAGAAAGTTCATAGTAGACAAACATAAAAACCTCCGCCGTCCTCCCCGACAGCGGATGGAAATGGCGCCAAGTGGTCTAGGCACCGCCTCGTTGGCCGGTATCCGGGCTGGTGGAATCAACCTTCATCGCCTTCCCGGTGCAAGTGCATGGCACCAGTGGCTGGGTGATGAAAGCGGAACCGAGGTTCGTCCACTTACCGTTGCGGGGGCAGCGCAGGTTAGGCTTGCATTTGTCAGCTCGCCCTCCTGCTTCCCGTTGAACTGCAGCGGATGAAAACCGCCGCGAGCACCAACGCAAAGCATTCTACGCTTGCCTTGTGTCTGGCTCTACAATCCAAAACCATGGCGAATCCATCCCCCATTGATCAACTCAGTGACCGTTTGGAGCGGTTGCTGGTTCGTTATGAGGAACTGATGCGCACCAACACCTTGCTCACAACCCAGGTGCAGGCGCTGACCCAGGAGCGAGACTCGCTCAAGTCTCGGCTCAGCGCTGCGCGCGCGCGGGTTGACGCCCTGCTGGCGCGTCTGCCCGAGACCAACAAGTCCGATACGCCCCAGGGAAGCCTATGAAACAGCTGGAAGTGCAGATCATGGGCCAGAGCTATTTGCTCGGCTGCCCGGAAGGAGGAGAGTCTCGCTTTCAGGCGGCGGTGCAGCGTGTTGACCAGGCCATGTGTCGCATTCGAGACGCAGGCAAGGTCAAAGCGCGCGACCGGATTGCCGTGCTTGCTGCGCTGAACCTGGCTTTTGACCTCACTGAGAGCGAAGTGCAACGTGATCAAAAAAATCCAGCGCCTGGGGCTGCACAGGCTGCTTCGGCGCCTTCAGACATCGACCATGACCGGCTGTCGGGATTGATTGCCAAGCTCGACGCAGCGCTTGGTGATGATGGCCGCCTGATCTGAGCCT
>JAFMJA010000194.1 GCA_017853735.1 Burkholderiaceae bacterium
GAAATTGTCCGCCGGAGTGTTCGACCCAAGCGTTTGATCTGGCAGCGCAAGTGTCGCAGGCTTCTCTTGGATCGTCAGGGGTGCTTCGGGGGCGGGTGTTGGAGATTTGGCTATGTTGAATGCTTGAGAAAATGAAAGTGTTTCAGATCTGGCTAGCCCGCTCATCAGGCGCCGCGTAATCGCCACGGCGCGAGCCTCCTCAACATTGTGGCTGTTTGCCAGTGGCAAGGGCAGGCGCACATTAAACAAACTGCCTGTGCCAACTTGACTGCTGACAAAGACCTCTCCGCCCATGGCCTCAACCAGCCGCTTGACAATGCTCAACCCAAGCCCGGTGCCGCCGAATTGGCGGGTGTGGCTGCCATCGGCCTGGGAGAATGGGGTAAAGAGCTTGTCCAGCATCTCGCGATTCATGCCAATGCCGCTGTCTTGCACCTGCAGCTGTACCTGGAGGCGCTCATTTTTGTAGCTCAGTTGGCGGGCTGCGACCCGCACCCAGCCACGCAAGGTGAACTTCAATGCATTGCTGGTTAGATTGGTGATGATCTGGCGCAGCCGCATGTCATCGACCAGGACCGGCTGATCGAGCGCGGGGTCGCACTCAAAATGGAGCACAACACCGGGTTTTCTGGGCAAGGTGTTGAGCATCTCCTGCATGGCCGCAAGTGTGTCGCTCAGTAGGATGGGCTCGGGGTACAGATTGATCTTGCCGGAATCGATCTTGGAGAAGTCCAGCACATCGTTGATGATGGACAGCAGCAGCTTGCCACTCTCGCTGCTGGCCTGCAGGATTTTGCTGGCCTGCGCGGGCAGGGGCATGCGCTGCAGGATCTGCAACCCACCAAGCACGCCATTGAGCGGCGTGCGCAGTTCGTGACTGATGGTGGCCAGGAACTGCTGCTTGGCCCGCTCCGCGCTGTGGGCTTTCTCTCGCGCCAACACCAGCTCGGTGACGTCCTCACCGCTGGTGATATAGCCGATCACCTGGCCCAGCGCATCAAAGCGCGGGGTGTTGGTGATTTTGAGCCAACGCTGGTGACCGCCCGCATATTTTATGGGCCCTAAATAAGTGACGGTTTTTCCCTGCATCACCTCTTCGTAATATGGCCAGCGATTTTTCGTGTCCTCTGGACGCTCCAGCTGTGTGATACAACACCCGATTAACTGCGCAGACTCTTTGCCAAACCAAGCTGCATACCGGTCATTGCAACTTAACACGACCCGTTCGTGAGTCAGTATGGCTATGCTACTGGCCGTACCCCTCATCAGCTCATCGGCTAATTGCAGAGCCTCCTGCAGCTGATGTGAAAGTTCCTGGCTACGATCCAGGGCCTCCTGCAATTGCACCTCCTGTTTTTTGCGCGCACTGATGTCCTGAAGGATGCCTGTGAAAAATGTCTGCCCCGCTTGCTGCCATCGCGACAGCGACATCTCCACCATCATCTCGTGGCCATCTTTGTGCAGGCCTTCCAGTGTCACAACCTGTCCCAGGACATGACCAGCCCCGCCGCGCTTGAGCCTGGCCATTCCACCCGTGTGACCTGCTCTGTGCCGCGGCGGAATAATCAGTGTCAAGGGTTGCCCAATGGCCTCGCTCGCGGTATGGCCAAACAAATTTTCCGCACTGGCGTTCCACGCCACGATACGGCCCTCATCATCCGCGCTGATGATGGCTGAGCTGCTGCTCTCGGTCATGGCGAGGTACTTAGCCTCTGCCGCCTCGGCTGCCCGCCTTTGCTCCAACAGCTTGGCCTGCTGCGTCTGCTCGTGGTGCAGATCGAGCGGCTGAGCCGCCGGTTGGCCATTGGGCGGTGCGGCGCTGGGTTGTACCAGGTAAGGAGGGAGCGGCTCAGTCATGATCTGGGAGTTGGCGTGGTCGACAACTAACAGGCCCAGATGTAAGCAAAAAAGATGTTACTTACATGGTGGGATTGCTGCCAGCGTAGCAGCCAACTCCCTTGCTTTGTGACATGAGTGTGAATTTTCCGCCCAGAACAAATCCAGGCCACAAGTCGGGGTCAGATCCCAACTCCCAATTTGCTTGGCCAGAAGGGTGCTGGCCTTGACCCCGCGCACCCAGCGGGTGCTATCGCGCCGATCTTATTTTTTTTGCCGGTTGACCTCGAGCTGGGCATCGACCAGTTGCACAACCTCATCAACCACCGGGTTGCGTTGGCTCCGCTGGGCGGCGATGGATTGCACCAGACGATCGACCCGCTCAATATTGGGCGCGCCACCGTAGAGCGCGCGTGCTGCCGAAGAGGGGCTGGCCAGTCCTTGGGCCGCAGCGGCATATTTCTCAAAGGGCACCATGTCATCGGCCTTGGCACCCAGAGACATGCACAGTGCGCTGACCCAGTTGTAGACCGCGCGAGAGGCATCGATGTCAGAGTGCACGGCCTCCTTGATCGGGCGTATGCCCTGAGGCGTGACACAGCGATAGTTGCCAGCCAGCAGCATGCTCCACTTGGCCAGCGGGACAAACACCGAATCATGGACCTTGAGTTTGACCGGCAGCTCCACCATCTCCTGGCCTACGGGCAAGCGAGCGGCCTCGATATCGGCCTGCAGCTGGCGCAGGATGGCGGTGTGTGCTTCTGATTCAAAGCGCGCCGCCTTGAAATTGGTGGGTAGGCGGACCTGCAGCACATTGACCTGCTCCTCGGGTGGGCGGAAGGCCTGCGGATCCGGGCTACACAGAGTCATGCAGGCAGGGTCAAAGCTATCCCATACCGTGGGATCGGTAAAGGCGTTGCGGCAGGCCTTGACATCCACACCGGGCAGGCGTGCCAGGTAGGGCAGTGGCGGCATGTTCATGATCGACATGCAGGGCTTCTTCGACTTGGCAATTGCCTCGAGCAATTCGCGCACCCCGGGGCTGCGGTACTGGGGCTCCTGCATGGCCAGGCCGATCAGGTCAAAGTCGGCGGGGTTCACATCCGCCGGACCTGCGCCACGCACCTTGCCGGGCAGTTTGCGCGAGTCGATTTCCACCAGGCCCTCACGCCCCTTGACGGGCATTCGCACCCGGAAGCCCTCGCGGTTGATCAGCTCGGCCTCGGCAGGAAGACAGACCAGGGTGGCGTTGTGACCGGCCATCAGCAGCTTGCTGGCCAGCAGAGAGCCATAGGAGGCGCCCAGGATCAGAATGTTGTATTGCTTGCTCATAAGGAGATGAGTTGTTTATCCAAGATTGCCCGGCTGGGACAATTGGCGGTTGTCATGAAAGAAGTGGTGAATTCTAATGAAGTCCGGCCCTCGCAGAAGGCAAACAAGCGCAAGATACCGGTCTGGGTAACTGCTCATGGCGCACAATCGGGCGCGATCCCTGAACCAGGAAGGAGTTGACCATGGTGCGCATGCTTTTGGGTTTGCTGATTGTGCTGGGCACGCATTCACTGCGCCTGTTGGCGGACGATTGGCGCAGTCGCATGATTACGCGACTGGGCCGGCCGCTGTGGCTGACCCTGTTTTCCCTGGTTTCCGTGGTGGGTCTGGTGCTGGTGGTGTGGGGGTTTGCCCAGGCCCGTGAACAACCGGTGGTGCTGTGGCAGCCGCTGCCCTGGTTGCGTCCAGTGGGGTTGTCGCTGACAGCGCTCAGCTTTGTCTTGCTGGCCGCGGCGCTAGTCCCTGCCAACCACCTCAAACATCGGCTTCATCACCCGATGCTGCTGGCCACGAAAACCTGGGCGCTTTCCCACCTGCTGCTCAATGGCATGGTGGCACACGCCATTCTGTTTGGCAGCCTGCTGGTCTGGTCGGTGTTGGCCTACCGGGCAGCTCGCCAGCGGGACCGTCAGAACGAGGCCAATATGGCGCCCCCCCATCGGCTTGCGGCCCTGGCCTCATTGTTCACTGTGGCGCTCGGCCTGTCGGCCTGGTGGCTGGTTGCCATCATGCTGCATGGATGGTTGATTGGCATCAAACCGCTGACCGGGTCTTGAAACGGCGCCCGAAGAAGCCTAGGGATGGTGTTCACGCGTATTCATGACAAAGGGTCCGTATTGAGCAATTGGCTCGTGCAGCGCTTGCCCAGCAATCAGCAGTGCCCGCGCTGCATCCGCCCCGGCCTGCAGGCGAACGCCATCGGACGTTGCTTACCCGATAACCAGACGCAACTCCGCGTGGCGCGTGGCTTAGGCGGGATCTGTATTGTCCTTGACTGAACAGGTGTTGATGCCAAAGATCGAGTAGGGCGGGCACCAGCCTATTAGGCCTGTGCCCAGTGGCACTAAACCGAGCCAGCCCCACCAGCCGACAGTGCCGGTGGCGGCCAGCCCGACCAGCACCAGGCCGGCCACGATACGGATCTTGCGGTCGATGCCGCCAACATTTGCTTTCATCGCTGCACTCCTTGGGTGTGGGAACAAACGGGCTTACGCGGCGACCGCATAGCCTTCTTCGGCAATCGCCTTGGCCAGGGCTTCGCGGGGTTGCTGTGACTGCACCTCCACCCGGTTGTGGCTGCGGTCGATGAGCACCTCGGCTTGCGGGTCGACCTGCTTGATGGCGCGGGTAACGGCCTTTTCGCAATGGCCGCAGGTCATGCCGCTCACTTCAAAGGTCTGGTTCATGGGCCTGCTCCTGAGTTGGGTCATGGGGGAAGAACATATTGTGCGCCAAGGGGGCGAAAGGCGCAAAATCTCTGCATGGAAACACCTCATCCAGCCTTAGACACGCCAACCGAACTGGATATTGGCATTGGTGGCATGACCTGTGCCTCGTGTGTGACGCGGGTCGAGCGCGCGCTGAGCAAAGTGCCGGGTGTGGCCTCGGCCTCGGTCAACCTGGCCACCGAGTCGGCGCGGGTGCGCTATGCCCCCGGCGAGCAGATGGAGGCCTTGCTGCGCCGTGCGGTGCGCGATGCCGGCTACGAGCCGCGCGCGGCCGATGCGCTGGAAAAGGAGCAAGATGCCTCGCCCTGGGCTGGCTTTGCCCCGGTGGGGCTGGGCATTGCGCTGTCGCTGCCGCTGGTGCTGCCCATGCTGGGCGATCTGGCGGGCTGGCACTGGATGCTGCCGGCCTGGCTGCAATTTGTTCTGGCCACACCGGTGCAGTTTGTGCTGGGCGCGCGCTTTTATGTGGCCGGCTGGCACGCGCTCAAGGCCCTGACTGGCAATATGGACTTGCTGGTGGCGCTGGGCACCAGCGCGGGCTGGGCCCTGTCGGTCTGGCTCTGGCTGTTTACCGGCCATGACGCCCGCCATGGCGGCACGCCCCACCTGTACTTCGAGGCCTCGGCGGTGGTGGTGACCCTGGTGCTGCTGGGCAAGTGGCTGGAGGCGCGCGCCAAACGGCAAACCAC
>JAFMJA010000011.1 GCA_017853735.1 Burkholderiaceae bacterium
GCGATTGGTACAGCTGCCAGTCTGGGCGCCATCGTGCGCGCCAACGACACCCGTGCGGAGGTGGCCGATCAGGTCACCTCGCTGGGGGGCGAGTTTGTCAAGGTGGACTATGAGGAAGAGGGCTCGGGCGGGGGCGGCTACGCCAAAGTCATGAGCGAGGGTTTCCAGCAGGCGCAGCGCGAGATGTACGCCAAGCAGGCGCGCGAGGTTGACATCATCATCACCACCGCGCTGATCCCGGGCAAGCCGGCGCCTCGACTGATCACGGCCGAGATGGTCAAAACCATGCGAGCGGGCAGCGTCATTGTGGATATGGCTGCGGAGCAGGGCGGCAACTGCGAACTCACCGAGCCGGGACAGGCAGTGGTCAAGCACGGGGTGACCATCATCGGCTACACCGATCTGGCCTCTCGCCTGTCCAAGCAGTCCTCCACCCTGTACGCCACCAACCTCCTGCGCCTGACCGAGGAGCTGTGCAAAACCAAGGATGGCGTGATCAATGTCAACATGGAGGATGACGCCATCCGCGGCCTTACCGTGGTCAAGGAAGGCAATATCACCTGGCCGCCACCCCCGCTCAAGCCCGCCGCCCCAGCCGCACCCAAGCCTGCAGCCGCGCCGGCCGTTGAAAAAAAAGGCGGCCACGGCCATGGCAGCAGCGCACCCTTGCCAGCCAAAACCCTGGCGATCATTTTTGCGCTGGCAGCGCTCGCCTTCTGGTTTGTCGGCGCCAATGCGCCAGCGGCCTTTCTTGGCCACTTCACGGTGTTCGTGCTGGCCTGCTTCGTCGGCTATATGGTGGTCTGGAATGTGACACCCGCCTTGCATACCCCGCTGATGAGCGTGACCAATGCCATCTCCAGCATCATTGCGATTGGCGCGTTGGTGCAGATCGCACCGCCAGAGGCTGGCATGAGCGGACGTCCGGATGAATTGATCCGTTGGTTGGCGTTTGCCGGCATCGTGCTCACCGCGATCAACATGTTTGGCGGTTTTGCCGTCACCCGTCGCATGCTCGCCATGTTCCGAAAATAAATGACCTTGGGGACAGATCTTCAGCTCTGTCCCCGACTCATTAAGTCGAGAACAACAAGGAATACACCATCATGTCCCAAAGCCTTATTACTTCTAACCTCGCCACGGCCGCCTATCTTGGCGCGGCCATTCTGTTCATCCTGAGCCTGGGCGGCTTGTCGAACCCGGAAACATCGCGCCGGGGCAACCTATTTGGCATGGTGGGCATGGCGCTGGCGGTGCTGGCCACTGTGTTTGGCCCGCGCGTCAGCCCGGCTGGCCTTGCCTGGATTGCTGCGGCGCTGGCGGTCGGCGGCAGCATCGGCCTGTACGCGGCCCGGGTGGTCAAGATGACCCAGATGCCCGAACTGGTGGCCCTCATGCACAGCCTGGTAGGCCTGGCCGCCTGCCTGGTTGGCTTTGCCAGCTATGTGGACACCTCGATCGAGTTGAAAGGCGCTGAAAAGCTGATTCATGAAGCGGAAATTTACATCGGCATCCTGATCGGAGCCGTCACCTTTTCCGGATCGCTGATCGCCTTTGGCAAGCTCAATGGCAAGATCGGTGGCAAGCCCTTGCTGCTGCCAGCCCGACACTGGCTCAATCTGGTCGGCCTGATGGTGGTGATTGCCTTCGGCCGTCAGTTCCTCGATGCGCATACCGTCGCTGAAGGCATGATCCCGCTGATCGTGATGACGGTGGTTTCCCTCCTGTTTGGCGTGCATATGGTGATGGCCATTGGAGGCGCCGACATGCCAGTGGTGGTGTCCATGCTCAACAGCTATTCAGGCTGGGCCGCTGCGGCGACTGGCTTCATGCTGAACAACGATCTGCTGATCGTCACTGGCGCGCTGGTCGGCTCCTCAGGCGCCATCCTGTCCTACATCATGTGCAACGCGATGAACCGTAACTTCATCAGCGTGATTGCGGGTGGTTTTGGCTCGGGCGCAGGTGCTGCTCCTGCCAAGTCGGGCGACGCCGCGCAGCCGCAGGGCGAGGTGGTGGCAGTGAGCGCCGCAGAGACTGCAGAACTGCTGCGCGAGGCCAAGAGCGTGATCATTGTGCCGGGCTATGGCATGGCTGTGGCGCAGGCGCAGCATACGGTCAATGAGATCACCAAGACCTTGCGCGACAAGGGGGTCAGCGTGCGCTTTGGCATCCACCCGGTGGCCGGGCGCATGCCTGGCCATATGAATGTCTTGCTGGCTGAAGCCAAGGTGCCTTATGACATCGTGCTCGAAATGGATGAGATCAACGAGGACTTTCCCGACACCGATGTGGCCATGGTGATCGGCGCCAACGACATCGTCAACCCTGCTGCGCAGGATGACCCGACCAGCCCCATCGCCGGTATGCCGGTGCTGGAGGTTTGGAAGGCCAAAACCTCCGTCGTCATGAAGCGTTCCATGGCCTCGGGCTATGCGGGGGTCGACAACCCTCTTTTCTACAAAGAGAACAACCGCATGCTGTTTGGCGATGCCAAGAAAATGCTGGACGAGGTGCTGGGCGCACTCAGGGTTTGAGTCAGTGCCCGGCTAGACCTGCTGGCGCTGCGGCCAGGCGGGCAATGGCATCGACCAGCAAGGTGGTCACTTTGCTGGCGTTGCTGTTGAAGACTTCGAGAACAGCTTCCCAGCTCACCGGTTCCTCGTCTTCTTTCCAGCAGTCATAGTCGGTGCTCATGGCCACCGCGGCGTAAGGAATGCCGGCCTCGTTGGCCAGGGCCACTTCGGTGGCCACCGACATATTGATGATGTCCGCGCCCCAGGCGCGAAACATATGCGATTCAGCCCGGGTCGAAAAGCGTGGCCCCTCAATCGTGACCACCGTGCCCCGTGGGTGAAAGGTAAAGCCGTGATGCGCACAGGCCTCGATCAGGATGGTGCGCAAAGCCTTGTCAAAGGGCTCGGCCATAGGGGCATGCACTGGCTGGTGTGGCGCAAAGCTTTCATGAAAGCTCATGGCGCGCTGCTTGGTGAAGTCAATGAACTGATCGAGGATCACCAGATGGCCGCGCCCGATCTCCTCGCGCAGGGAGCCCACCGCGGTGCTGGCCAGAAGATGGGTGCAGCCGATGTCTTTCAGGGCCTGGATGTTGGCGCGGTAGTTGACCTGGCTTGGCGGAATGGTGTGTTCGCGCCCATGGCGTCCGAGCAGGGCCACCTCGACACCCGCGATCTTGCCCAGTTTGAGCGGTGCCGAGGGCTTGCCCCAGGAGGTGCTGATCGTCAGGTCTTTCGGGTTCTCGAAAATATCGGGGTTGTCCAGTCCGCTGCCCCCGATGATGCCGATCTTAAGCATGCTGTGTGATCTCCAGGAATGTGGAAACAATAAGTTGCTTCACCGAGTCAATCTCGGCGCCGTAGGCGATGATGCCTTCATCATGGCCGGCCATCACAAACAGCACCGGCAACTGGCGCTGATTTTTCACCAGGCTGGACACAGCCTGCGCCATGGCCGGCGTGCCATAGGGAATGCTGGCCGGGGTGTGCAGTGCCGGACGCGCCAGCAAGGCATCAAACATCACCCGGCTATGGATATGCATCACGCATTGAACTGCCGGGCTGGCTGCATAAATGGCACCGTGGGTCATGGACTCCGAGGAGGCCGGCAGCCCTCCGCGCGCGCGCACAAGATTGCGCTCGGGGGAAAAAGATTCAACCAGGCAATACTGGGCGAAACGCAATACCCGTTCGCCACCGGTGGCACTTGCGGTGATCAGAAAGTGCTGGCCCTGCTCACGCAGACTCAAGTTGCCAAATCCGATGCCGTTGTCATAGCTGCCGATCAGGCCAAAATCGAATAATTCAGTACGGGCGCGGTTGAGCTGGTCAAATTCGGCGGGCTGCACAATGCTGCCAGCCACCTGTTCGGCCTGGAACTTGATATAGCCCTCATCCATGATCAGACACGGCGCCTCGCTGCTCGGGAAATAGCGACAGAATGCCCGTCTCGCTGGCCTCGCAGATGCCACGCTCACAAATCAGCTGTGTCACCAGGCGTGCTGGCGTCACATCAAAGCCCCAGTTGCGTGCGGGCGTTGCAGGCGGGCAGATCAGCACCGACTCGATCGTGCCCTGTGCGGTCTGACCACTCAGCCAGCGCACCTCGTCGGGGGCGCGCTCCTCGATCGGGATGCTGGACAAGCCATCCGCCAGGGAAAAGTCAAAGGTGGAGGAGGGCAGTGCCACATACATGGGAATATGGTTGTCCCGGGCCGCCAGGGCCTTGAGGTAGGTGCCAATCTTGTTGGCCACATCGCCCTTGCGGGTGACCCGGTCGCTACCAGTGATCACCATGTCCACCAGCCCGTGCTGCATCAGGTGGCCGCCCGCATTGTCGGCAATCAGTGAATGAGGCACTCCGTGCTGACCCAGTTCCCAGGCGGTCAGCGCCGCGCCCTGGTTGCGCGGACGGGTCTCGTCCACCCAGACATGCAGCCTGATACCGGCATCATGCGCGGCATAAATTGGTGCAGTGGCCGAACCATGGTCGACAAATGCCAGCCAGCCGGCATTGCAATGGGTCAGGATATTGACGACCTCCCCCCGCTTGCGGCGGGCAATCTCCGCAATGATTTTTTGACCATGCTGTCCAATGCGTTGGCAGTGCTCAGCATCTTCATCGGCAATGGCCAGCGCCTCCAGCTTGGCCAGGGCCCGCTTCTCATGCGGTGAATTTCCAGCTGTCAATGCACGCAGCATGCGGCCAGTGGCCCATGCCAGGTTCGAAGCAGTGGGCCGGCAAGCATTGAGCTCGATGGCCGCCTGCGCAAGACTTCGGTCAAAGTCAGGGTCATTTGCCTGCAAGGCTGCCAGGTACATGCCGAAGGCTGCAGCAGCACCTATCAGGCCAGCGCCGCGCACATGCATGTCCCGGATGGCGCGGCACACATGCGCCAGGTCTGTGAGGTCCATGACTTCAAACTCATGGGGCAGCCGGACTTGGTTAATGATCTGAACCACATGCTCCGCGCCTGGCTTGAGCCAGATGGTGCGATAGGCTTGCCCATTAACCCGCATGCCGCAGACCTCGCCACAGCGCCACCAAACTGTTCGCCTCCCGATGGGACATGGCCTTATTTCAGCCAGCCGCGCTTGCGGAAGTACCACATCGGAATCACCGCGCTGGCCAGCATCAGCACCAGTGCCAGCGGATAGCCCCAGGTCTGCCCCAGCTCGGGCATGTGCTGAAAGTTCATGCCGTAGATGCTGGCAATCAGGGTGGGGGGCAACAGGGCCACGCTGGCCACCGAGAAGATCTTGATGATCTTGTTCTGGTTGATGTTGATGAAACCTACAGTTGCATCCATCAGGAAGTTGATTTTGTCAAACAGGAAGGCGGTGTGCGAGTCCAGTGAGTCAATGTCGCGCAGGATCTGGCGTGCCTCCTCGAATTGGTCGGCGCTGAGCATGCGGCTTCGCATCAGAAAGCTGACCGCGCGTCGGGTGTCCATCATGTTGCGCCGGATACGGCCGTTCAGGTCTTCCTGGCGTGCAATTGCGCCCAGGACCTCACCGGCCAGCTCATCGGTCACATCTCCGGCAAGCACCTGGCGCCCGGCACTTTCCAGGTGGTCGTAGATTTCCTCCAGGGTGTCGGCCGAGTACTCGGCATCGGCATCGAACAGCTTGAGCAATACATCCTTGGCATCCGCAATCAGGCCCGGCGCGCGCCGCGCGCGCATGCGCAACAGCCGAAAGACCGGCACGTTTTCGTCATGGATGGAAAACAGCACCCCATGGCTGCGCAGGCTGGCATTGGCCTGGTTCAGAATGAAGGCCACACGCACTGTGCGCGGCGCTTCCTCGTCAGCGATCAGAAAGTCGCTGCGTATATGCAGGTCGCCATTGTCTTCTTCGTAGAAGCGGGCCGATTCCTCGATGTCCTCGTCCATCGCATCTTCCGGGATCGACAGACCATAGTACTGTTTGATCCAGCGCTTTTCTTCCGGCGTGGGCGACTCCAGGTCGACCCAGACTGGCTGAAATTGCGCCAGACCCTCCAGGGACTCGATCTCTTCCTGGAAGAGGCGTCCGTTGGCGAGCGAAAAAATATTGAGCATGGCTCACTTCCTCAATCGTGGGGCATCGAAGGATGCAGGGGATGATTAACTGCTTCCAGCCCCCGAAGTGCGCACGGACTGGAAGCTAGCAACTAGGGCAAGTTTCCAAGGAGAAATCCAGTTGTTGACAACGTCAGCGATTATCCCATCGATCCCCCCGCTTTTTCGGCGGATCTCCGGTGCTTTTGGGAAATCCTGCCCGATTTTTGCCTGGGCAGAATCAAATATCCGTGTAATGAGCTGGGTCATCGGAATGGGATTGCTTTTCTTGGCCCACAGGGGCATAGTGGAACCGTCTGGGCCTGTGCTGTGAGCCCTGCTGCTCACTTGGGCAGGACCGGACCATGTATCAATCCGGAGAGCTACAGGAGATTAATATGAACTTGACGATCAGTGGACACCACCTTGAAGTCACCCCCGCCCTGCGCAACTATGTCACCTCCAAGCTTGATCGAATCACCCGGCATTTTGATCAGGTGGTTGATGTCAAGGTTTTGCTCACTGTCGAGAAACAGAAGGAGAAGGAGCGGCGACAGCGCGCCGAGTGCAATATCCATGTCAAGGGCAGCGACCTGTTTGCAGAAAGCTCTCATGAGGACCTTTATGCCGCCGTTGATGAGCTGGTGGACAAGCTCGATCGCCAGGTGGTTCGTCACAAGGATCGCATACAGGATCACCACCATGAATCGGGCAAGCGTCTGATGTAACCCACTTGCTGGCAACTCCGCCAGAGCGCAGCCGCGGGCATACCCCGCGGCTTTTTTTATGTGCATAATCTGCGCCAAAGCCATGAACCGATTAGCTGCAATCCTGCCTCCCTCCCAGGTGCTGGTGCATGTGGACGCTGCCAGCAAGAAAAGAGCCTTCGAAGAAGTCGGTCTGCTGTTTGAAAATCTGCACGGCCTCAGCCGCGCTGCGGTGACCGACAGTTTTTTTGCCCGCGAGCGCCTGGGCTCCACCGGACTGGGCCACGCGGTGGCCATCCCTCATGGGCGCATCAAGGGGCTGAAGTCGCCCATGGCCGCTGTGCTCCTGCTGGAAACCCCTATCGGCTTTGATGCGCCTGACGAGCAAGCCGTCAAGCTGCTGATTTTTCTGCTGGTGCCCGAAGCGGCGACCCAGAAGCATCTGGAAATCCTGTCCGAAATTGCCGAGCTGCTCAGTGATGGCGCCCTGCGTGAGCGGCTGCTGGCCTGTGCTGACCCGGCTGAGCTTCACAGCCTGATTTCTTCCTGGCAACCGGCCCACGCGGCCTGAGCCGGGTTCTCGCGCCATGCGTCCCACCGCTGTCAGTGCCCAGGTCCTGTTCGAGGAGTTTCGTGCTGGACTGCGTTGGGAATGGGTGGCCAGCCTGGGGGCCTCCGAGCGGCGTTTCGATGAGGTCGCGGTGCGGGCAGCCAGCTCGGGCGCCGATCTGGTGGGTTACCTGAACTACATCCACCCCTACCGGGTGCAGGTCTTGGGGGAGCGCGAAATCGCTTACCTGACAAACGCTTCGGCCGAAGACTGTGCACGCCGGGTGGCGCGCATTGTGGAGCTGGAGCCGCCGGTGCTGGTGCTGGCTGATGGGCGCGCTGCGCCTCCAGCCCTGCTGGCCATGTGTGAGCAAGCCCAGATCCCCATGTTCGCCACCCTGGAGCCGCCAGCCTATGTGATCGATGTGCTGCGCAATTACTTGTCCAAGCACTTCGCCGACCGCACCACGCAACACGGGGTGTTGATGGATATCCTGGGCCTGGGTGTGCTGATCACCGGGGAGTCCGGGCTCGGCAAAAGCGAGCTGGGTCTGGAGCTGATCTCGCGCGGACATGGCCTGGTGGCGGACGACGCCGTGGAGTTATGGCGGGTGGATCAGGCCAATATCGAAGGCCGTTGTCCAGAGCTCTTGCGCAACTTGCTGGAAGTGCGAGGCATCGGCTTGCTCGACATCCGGGCCATCTTTGGCGAAACCGCAGTGCGGCGCAAGATGCGTGTCAAGCTGATCGTCCATCTGGTGCGGCGCGAAACCCTGGAGCGCGACTACGAGCGCATTCCAACCGAGCCGCTAACCCAGGATGTGCTGGGCATTGCGGTGCGCAAAGTGGTCATTCAGGTGGTGGCCGGACGCAACCTCGCTGTGCTGGTGGAGGCCGCGGTGCGCAACACCATCTTGCAGCTGCGCGGCATTGACACTTACCAGGAATTCATGGAGCGCCACCGCCAAGCCTTGGACCAGCAGGCCTAGGTTGCCTGGTTGCTGATAGCTCGGTTCGGACAGTTCTTCTTGGTGCAGTGGGCGTACAGGCTGAGTGCATGCTCGGCCAGGGCGAAGCCTCTTTTTTCGGCCACAGCCTGCTGTCGTTGCTCGATCTGGGGGTCGTAGAACTCTTCCACCCGGCCGCAATCCAGGCAGACCAGATGGTCGTGGTGCTGGCCCTCGTTGAGTTCGAACACTGCCTTGCCGCCCTCGAAATTGCTGCGACTCAGAATCCCGGCCTGTTCAAACTGGGTGAGAACCCGATAGACCGTGGCCAGGCCAACATCGGAGCGCTCATCCAGCAGCACCCGAAATACGTCCTCCGCGCTCATATGCCGCTGGGTGCTTTTCTGAAAAATCTCCAGAATCTTCAGTCGTGGCAGAGTCGCTTTGAGGCCGGTGCTCTTGAGTTCTTTGATGTTGGTCATGCTTGGGTGCTGTTTCGCCGGCGATGGCGTCAACCGCTACAATGGTCCGATCATATCGCCAGCTTTCGATTCATGTCCGTAACTGTGTGCGCTTCGCTTGGACGGCGCCTTCTCCTGTTACCGCTCGTCCTGATCAGTGCCTGTGGCAGCATCAATCACGCCAGCAACCGGCTGGTGCAGGCTGTCAGCCCCTACCGCATTGAAGTGGTTCAGGGCAACGTGGTCTCACGCGAGCAGGCCAGCGCGCTCAAGCCAGGCATGAGCCGGCTACAGGTGCGCGACATTCTGGGCACCCCCTTGCTGAGCAGCGTTTTCCATGCGGATCGTTGGGACTATGTCTTCACGCTGAACCGCCAGGGTGTGGCGCCGCAGTCGCGCCGGGTGACCGTGTTTTTCAAGGGCGATATGCTGGATCGGGTTGAAGCCGACGAACTGCCCACCGAGGCCGAGTTTGCCGCCACCCTGGAGCGCTCCACCATCGATCCGGCCAAGCTGCCCAAGCTGGAGGCCAGCCCTGAGCAGCTGCAACAATTCCCCACGCCGACAGCCCGCGCAGCGCAGGAGCAGACTTTGCCGCCTTTGCCGTCCAGCTATCCTCCCCTGGAGGCTCCGGCACGCTGAAGCCGTGGATTTCCCCAATCTCATTCCGAGCACTTCATGACTTCAGCGCCAAACCATGCACTTGCCATTGCGGGCGCCAGCGGGCGCATGGGTCGCATGCTGATCGAGGCGGTGCGTGGCGCTGACGACTGTGCGCTGGCTGGCGCGCTCGACATTGCCTCCAGCCCGGCCATCGGTCAGGATGCGGCGGCCTTTCTGGGACATGCCAGCGGAGTGACCATCACCGCTGACCTGCGGGCCGGCCTGCAGCGCTCGCAGTGCCTGATCGACTTCACCCGTCCGGAGGGCACGCTGGCGCACCTGCGCGTCTGCCAAGAACTGGGGGTCAAGGCGGTGATTGGCACCACCGGCTTCAGCCAGGCGCAAAAGGAAGATATCCACCGAATTTCGGAAGATATTGCCATTGTTCTGGCGCCCAATATGAGTGTGGGCGTGAATGTGACCATGAAGCTCTTGGAGATGGCGGCCAAGGCCCTGAACACCGGCTATGACATCGAAATCATCGAGGCGCACCATCGACACAAGGTCGATGCACCCTCGGGCACTGCGCTCAAAATGGGCGAGGTGATTGCGGCGGCACTGGGGCGTGATCTCAAAGATTGCGCGGTTTATGCACGCCAAGGCCATACCGGCGAACGTGATCCGTCTTCCATTGGCTTTGCCACCATTCGCGGCGGCGATATTGTGGGCGATCACACCGTGCTCTTTGCAGGTACGGGCGAACGTATCGAGATCACCCACAAGTCAGCCAGCCGGGCCACCTACGCCCAGGGCAGTCTGCGTGCCGCGCGCTTTGTGGCCGACAAGCCCAGCGGCTTGTTCGACATGTTTGACGTGCTGGGCTTGCGCTGAATCAGGCGATGGATCCGACCCAGTTGTTGACCCAGGGTGATGCATTGAGCCGCACCCTGGCGGTGCTGCTCCTGCTGATGTCAGTGGCCAGCTGGACCGTACTGGTCTGGAAAGCCTGGCTGTTGCGCCGCTCCCATCGCGATCTGGCACGCGCCGTGGCGGCTTTCTGGCAGGCCAGATCCATGGATGAGGCAGTGCAGCGCACTCAAGCCTATGACCGGCTGGCTTTGCTCACCCCCATGCTCAGCGCTGTGCGGGCCCAGTCGGGCGGCACGCTGGCCGCCAGTGCCGGGCCTGCCACCCAGCTCACCCGCGCATTGCGCGACGCCCTGCATGCTGTCTCACGCCGCTTGCAGTTTGGTCAGACCTTGCTGGCATCGGTGGGCGCTACAGCGCCATTTGTCGGCTTGCTGGGCACGGTGTGGGGCATCTACCTGGCGCTGGCGGGCATTGCGGCCCAGGGTCAGATCGCGGTTGACCGAATGGCCGGGCCGGTGGGCGAGGCCCTGATCATGACGGCAGCCGGCCTGGCGGTGGCTATCCCGGCGGTGCTGGGCTACAACCTGCTGGGACGGCGCATTGCTGAGGTGGAAGCTGACCTGGAGGGCTTTGCACACGACCTGCGCGAATTGCTGCTGGGGCAGCCGTCGCCACCACAGCCATCGCCAGAGCGGGGTGCCTGAATGAACTTTGGCCGCTTTGGACGTGCCCCAGGGGCCCAGCCGATGCATGAAATCAATATGACACCCCTGATCGATGTCATGCTGGTATTGCTGGTGATCTTCATGCTGACCGCCCCGCTGCTGACACCCGCCCTGCGACTGGACCTGCCGCGTGCCGATAGTGCCCAGGCCGAGCAGGCGCCACAGATACTGCAGGTGGCGCTGGACGCCTCCGGACAGGCCTATCTCAATGAGCAGCCGATCGCCATGGAAAACCTGCGCCTGCGGCTGCTCGAGCTGGGCCGGCAAGCCCCGCAGGCTGAGTTGCAATTACGGGCGGATACCGCTGTGCCCTATGGCCAGGTGGTCTCCGTGCTGGATGCAGCCCAACAGGCCGGCATCCAACGGATGGCTTTCGCCACCAAGCACTGAGGGCGGTGCTGAGCCGCCTAAAATGGTGCGCGTGGCACCACGCTGGCCGCTTTGATCCTTTTTCACATGCAAGACAAATATAACCATCTCGATGTCGAGCGCATCGCACAGGCCGACTGGTCCCAAAGTGACGCATACCGGGTCAGCGAAGACCCGGGCAAAAAGAAGTTCTATGCCTGTTCCATGCTGCCCTATCCCAGCGGCAAGCTGCACATGGGCCATGTGCGCAACTACACCATCAACGACATGCTGGCGCGTCAACTGCGCATGACCGGCCACAACGTGCTCATGCCCATGGGCTGGGACGCCTTCGGCCTGCCTGCAGAAAACGCAGCTCTCAAAAACGGCGTACCGCCAGCGCAATGGACCTACGACAACATCGCGCACATGAAAGGCCAGATGCGTGCGATGGGACTGGCCATCGACTGGAGCCGCGAAGTCGCCACCTGTGACCCGTCGTACTACAAATGGAACCAGTGGTTGTTTCTCAAGATGCTGGACAAGGGGATTGCCTACCGCAAGACCCAGGTGGTGAACTGGGATCCGGTGGACCAGACGGTGCTGGCCAATGAGCAGGTGATCGATGGGCGCGGCTGGCGTACCGGTGCACTGGTGGAAAAGCGCGAGATTCCGGGCTATTACCTCAAGATCACCGACTATGCCCAGGAGCTGCTCGACCATGTGCAGATCGGCAACGACAAGGCCACCCTCCATGGTTGGCCCGAACGCGTGCGGCTGATGCAGGAGAACTGGATCGGACGCAGCGAGGGGGTGCGTTTTGCCTTTCCCCACGAGATCCGTGGAGACGACGGCGCGCTCATCGGCGACGGCCGCATGTATGTGTTCACCACCCGGGCCGACACCATCATGGGCGTGACCTTCTGCGCGGTGGCACCCGAGCATCCACTGGCCGCACACGCGGCCCGCTCCAACCCCAAACTGGCTGCATTCATCGAGGCCTGCCAACGGGGGGGCACTACCGAGGCCGAGCTGGCCTTGAAGGACAAGGAGGGCATGGCCACTGGGCTCTTTGTCCAGCACCCGCTGATCGACGAGCAGATCGAAGTCTGGGTCGGCAACTATGTGCTCATGAGCTACGGAGATGGCGCGGTGATGGGTGTGCCCGCGCATGATGAGCGGGACTTTGCTTTTGCGCTCAAGTACCAGCTGCCGATTCGCCAGGTCATTGATGTCCAGAGCCAGCACTATGACTACCACCATTGGCAGGACTGGTATGCCGACAAGACCCAGGGCGTGACCATCAATTCCGACAGCTTCAGCGGGCTCAACTACCAGCAGGCGGTCGATGCGGTGGCCCATGCGCTGAGCGCGCGCGGCCTGGGCGAAAAGAAAACCACCTGGCGACTGCGCGACTGGGGCATCAGCCGCCAGCGCTACTGGGGCACACCGATCCCGATCGTGCACTGTGAGGCCTGCGGCGCGGTGCCGGTGCCAGAAAAAGATCTGCCGGTGGTGCTGCCGCAAGACCTGGTGCCCGATGGCAGCGGCAACCCGTTGAACAAGTGCGAGGCGTTTTTGAAGGTGGACTGTCCCTGCTGCGGCAAGCCGGCGCGGCGCGAGACCGACACCATGGACACCTTTGTCGATTCCTCCTGGTACTTCATGCGCTATTGCGACCCGACCGATGCCAGCCGGATGGTGGCCGATGGCGCGAACTACTGGATGCCGATGGACCAGTACATCGGCGGTATCGAGCATGCCATCTTGCATCTGCTCTACGCCCGCTTCTGGACCAAGGTGATGCGCGATCTTGGCCTGGTCCAGGTGGACGAGCCGTTCACCCGGCTGCTGACCCAGGGCATGGTGCTCAACCATATTTACTCCCGTCGCACCGACAAGGGTGGCAAGGAGTACTTCTGGCCGCAGGATGTGGAGCATGTGCTCGATGGTGGCGGCAAGATCATTGGTGCCCGGCTCAAGCAGGCCGTGGGCCAGCTGCCGGCGGGCACACCCATCGACTACGAGGGTGTGGGCACCATGTCCAAGTCGAAAAACAATGGTGTTGACCCGCAGGACCTGATCGAAAAATACGGTGCCGACACCGCACGTCTCTACACCATGTTCACTGCACCGCCCGAGGCCACGCTTGAGTGGAACGATGCGGCAGTGGAGGGCAGCTATCGTTTTCTGCGCCGGGTCTGGAACTTTGGCGTCAAACTCTCGGCGCAGGTTACCCTGTCGGCCGGTCAGGACATGCACCGGGCACCTGCAGCGGAATTTGGCAAAGAGGCCAAGGCGCTGCGCCTGGAAATTCACAGCGTGCTCAAGCAGGTTGACTACGACTACCAGCGCATGCAGTACAACACTGTGGTCTCGGGCGCTATGAAGTTGCTCAATGCCCTGGAAGATTTCAAGGCTGGCAGCAGCGCTGGCGCGCTCGCTGCACAGGTCGAGGGCTTTGGCATCTTGCTGCGTTGTCTTTATCCGGCCACGCCGCACATCACGCATGTGCTCTGGGCACAACTGGGCTATGCCAGCGCCATGGGCGAACTGCTCGATGCGCCCTGGCCCGAAGTGGACCCCGCGGCCTTGCTGCAGGACGAAGTCGAGCTGGTGCTGCAGGTCAATGGCAAGTTGAGAGGCTCGATTCTGGTCCCTGCCGATGCGGACAAGGCGGCCATCGAGGCCATCGCCTGCGCCAGTGAACAGGTGCAGGCGCAGACCCGTGGCGCCGGCATCCGGCGGGTGGTGGTGGTTCCGGGGCGCCTGGTCAATGTGGTGATCTGAGCCATGCGCCTGACCCGGCCTGCCCCCGACCCCAAGCGACGCACCGCTTTGCGCCTGGCGGGGGCGCTGCCTGCCAGTCTGCTGCTGGCCGCTTGCGGCTTTCGCCTGCGTCAGGCCCCTGAATTTGCCTTCAAGTCGATCTATGCCGGACTGACGCCGGGGTCGCTGATCGGTATCGAGCTCAAGCGCTACCTGCGCGCCTTGGGCGGGGTGGAATTGATCACCGATGCGGAGCGGCAGAAAGAGGCGCAGGTGCTTCTGGTGGTGTTGCAGGAGCAGCGGGAAAAGGTCATTGTGGGCGGCGGCGCAGTCGGCCAGGTGCGCGAGCTCCAGCTACGCTTGCGCTTCAGGTTTCGTGTGGTCAACCCACAGGGCAAGGAGCTGATTGCGGAAACCGAATTGCTGCAGGTGCGCGACCAGAGCTACAACGAGGCATTTGCCAATGCAAAGGCTAGCGAGGAAATCCAGCTCTATAACAATATGCAAAGCGATATCGTGCAGCAGGTCCTGCGCCGACTGGCGGCGATTCGGGAAATTTGATGCAGCTTGCCGCAGCCCAGTTGGAGACACAGCTGCAGCGCGGGCTCAAGAGCCTCTACACCTTGCATGGCGACGAGCCCTTGCTTCAGCAGGAAGCGGCTGACGCCATCCGCAGCAGCGCCCGTCTGCAAGGCTACACCGAGCGCAGCGTGCATACGGTGGCAGGTGCCCATTTCGACTGGAGTGGGGTCATGGCGGCTGCGGGCTCGCTCAGCCTGTTTGCCGAGCGCCAAATTCTGGAAATCCGCATTCCATCGGGCAAACCCGGCAAGGAAGGAAGCGTGGCGCTGCAAGATCTGGCCGAAGCTGCCCAGGCAAATGATTCGACCCTGACCCTGGTCCTGTTGCCCCGGCTGGACAAAATGACCCGCTCCAGCGCCTGGTTCAGCGCCCTGGACAGCCACGGCGCGACGGTACAGATCGATCCGGTCGAGCGCCCGGCCTTGCCCCAATGGATTGCCCAGCGACTGGCACGCGCTGGCCAGCGTGTGCCTGCTGGCGAGTCCGGTCAGCGCATCCTGCAGTTCTTCGCCGACCGGGTGGAGGGCAACCTGCTGGCGGCGCACCAGGAAATCGAAAAACTGGGCCTGCTCTACCCGCCAGGAGAGCTGTCCTTCGAGCAGGTTGAAGCAGCCGTGCTCAATGTGGCGCGCTATGACGTGTTCAAGCTGGCCGAGTCGGTGCTGGCCGGCCAGGCTGAGCGTGCCCAGCGCATGCTCGATGGCCTGCAGGCCGAAGGCGAGGCGCCGGTACTGGTGCATTACGCCCTGTCCGAAGACATACGCGCACTCAACCGGGTCAAGGATGCGATGGCGGGCGGCAAGCCCCTGCCGATGGCGTTGCGCGAGCAGCGTGTCTGGGGCCTGAAGGAGCGCCTGTACGAACGTGTTTTGCCCCGTTTGGATCACACCGCACTCAGCCAGCTGTTGCATGAGGCGCACCTGGTCGACGGGATCGTCAAGGGCTTGAAAATGCCTGGCTGGCCAAGCGATGGCTGGCAGGCCTTGCATCGCCTGGCCATGCATGTGTGCCAGCTCTGTGCGCTGCCTGCGCGCAGCAGCGCCGTGCGAAAATAGTGCCATGAACGCTGTGATGGACATCCCTGCGCACCTGACCGATTACGCCCAGACCCTGGGGCGGCAGGCCCGTGCGGCAGCCACCGAGATGGCCCGGGCCACTGCGGCCAGCAAGAATGCAGCGCTGCGCCAGCTGGCCAGGCTGTTGCGTGAACAGCAGGCAGATTTGCTGGATGAGAACGCCAAAGACCTTTTGCGTGCCCAGGCCGCCGGACTGGCCGAGCCCCTGGTGGACCGCCTGCGCCTGAGTCCAAAAGTCATCGACACCGTGGCGCTGGGCTGCGAGCAGTTGGCGGCCATGCCCGACATCATTGGTGAAGTCATCGGGCTCAAGCAGCAGCCAAGCGGTATCCGTGTGGGTCAGATGCGTGTGCCCATCGGCGTCTTTGGCATGATTTACGAGAGCCGGCCCAATGTGACCATTGAAGCGGCCAGCCTGTCGATCAAGAGTGGCAACGCCTGTATTCTGCGCGGTGGGTCAGAGGCGATTGATTCCAACAAGGCCTTGGCCAGGCTGGTGCGCCAGGCCTTGCAGGACACCGGCTTGCCGCAAGATGCGGTGCAGCTGGTGCAAAGCACCGAGCGTGAGTTGGTGGGCCAGCTGATCACCATGCCCGCCTATGTGGACTTGATCATCCCGCGCGGGGGCAAGTCCTTGATCGAGCGCATCAGCCGCGAGGCCAAGGTGCCGGTCATCAAGCACCTGGACGGCAATTGCCACACCTATGTCGATGACCCGTGTGACCTCGACATGGCGCTGCGCGTCTGCGACAACGCCAAGACGCAAAAATACAGTCCCTGCAACGCCATGGAAAGCCTGCTGGTGGCCCAAGGTGTGGCCGCCGAGTTCCTGCCCCGCATGGGCGCGGTCTATGCTGCCAAGGGGGTGGAAATGCGCGCCTGCCCGCAAGCCCTGGCCCTGTTGCAAGGCACGGCCGGCGCCCAGCTCCGTGCGGCCACTGAGCAGGACTGGAACGAAGAATACCTGGCGCCGATCATTGCCATCAAGGTGGTGACCGGCTTGCAGGAGGCCATAGCCCATATCAACCAATATGGCAGCCATCACACCGATGCCATCCTGACGCGTGACCACCTGCATGCCCAGGCCTTTCTGGCCGAGGTGGACTCTGGCAGCGTGATGGTCAATGCCAGCACCCGATTTGCCGATGGCTTTGAATATGGACTGGGTGCAGAGATCGGCATCAGCACCGATAAATTTCATGCCCGTGGCCCGGTGGGGCTCGAAGGTTTGACCTCGCTCAAATATGTGGTGCTGGGCAAAGGTGAAATTCGGCAGTAAGCTGCTGATTCGTCAACCCTGCAGGTGCGCCTGCTTGCAAAGCGCTCACCCACACAAGCCGGCATGATGCCCCAGTCCATTCGCTCAACCATTCTCTGGATCGCTCTGCTGGGCTGGGGCCTGGCTGCCTGGGCGCAAGTGCCGCCAGTGCGCCTGGCCCCGCTGCCCAATCCCCTGCGCGCCGATGCCAGCCTTTCGCCCCGGCTGATCCAAATGAAAAAAATTGTGGCCCACGCCAACAACGCGGTTGTGGGCGAGATGAGGCGTGGGGCCGACTGCGCCGAGGCCACGCCCATCCGTTTCAGCTCCCAGACGGTGGCTGGTTTCAGCCGTTCGCTGTTTGTCCAGTTTCGCAATAGCAGTGCCGAACTCGGCTATCCGGTGCCAACGGCGCCCAATCCGAACCGCTCAGTCTTTGAGACCGAACCGCTGCGCAGCGAGCCCGACTTTGATCTGGGCCTCACCATCCGGAGTCTGGAGTCGCGCCTGTGCAGCCCCGCGGAGGGCCTGGTCCAGGGCGGGGTCTGGATGCAGGTGCGCTGGGAGGTTTATTCCCCCAAGGCGCAAAAAGTGTTGCTGGACCTCACCACCGAAGGTCATTGGCAGGGCGAGCAGCCCGAGCGCATGGCACCAGCTGCGCCCTATACCCGGGCCTTTGCCGCTGCCGCTGGCAATTTATTGGGGGCGCAGGCTTACTTTGACCTTCTCCATGGCAAGACGCCGATTCCGGAGCCAGAAAATTTCAAGCCTATCCGAATACCCGCAGTGGCCGAGCCAGCCGGTAGCGTGCAAAGCAATTACGCCCAATTGGTCAATTCCACGGTCACCCTGACCGATGGCAGCCGCAGCGGCAGCGGCTTTTTGATCTCGGGCCAGGGTTACTTGCTCACCAACCAGCATGTGCTGGGCGATCAGAAGTTCATGAAGGTACGCTTGGGTGATGGCCGAGAGCAGATGGCCGAGCTGGTGCGCAGCAACCGCGCGCGCGATGTGGCGCTGATGAAGCTGAGCGCACCGGCAGGCTTGCCGCTGCACCTGGCAGCAAAGCTGCCTGCCCCAGGAGAGGATGCTTTTGTCATGGGATCACCTCTGGGCAAGACCTTTGCCGGCACCCTGACTCGCGGTGTGGTCAGCGGGGTGCGCCAGATCGGCGGGAAAAACTTCATCCAGAGCGACGCACGCATCTTGCCCGGCAGCAGCGGCGGGCCATTGCTCGACGCCAGAAGCCGCGTGATCGGCATGGCGGTCAGCGGCGTCAATGCCGGTGCTGCTGGCATCAACCTGTTCATCCCCATCCAGGAGGCCTTGCAGGTCCTGGCCATCGAAATCGAATAATCTGGCCAGCTTGACGGCCTAATCTGACACAAAAAGGACGCTATGGTTCCGCATCTCATCACCGCCCTGACTGGCCCGATCAACGAGCTGGAGCAACGCATTCTGGACAGCATGCCAGCCATTGAGCGCTGGTTCCGCCTCGAATGGATGGAGCACACACCGCCTTTCTACACCTCGGTCGACATCCGCAATGCGGGCTTCAAGCTGGCGCCGGTCGACACCAACCTGTTTCCGGGTGGCTGGAATAACCTGACCGAAGAAATGCTGCCCCTGGCCGTGCAGGCAGCCATGGCCGCGATTGAAAAAATCTGTCCCGAAGCGCGCAACCTGCTACTGATCCCGGAAAACCATACCCGCAACACGTTTTATCTGAGCAATGTGGCGCAGTTGCAGCGCATCTTCACCATGGCCGGTCTGAATGTGCGCGTAGGCTCGATCAGCCCCGAGGTCCAAAAAAGCACCACCATCGAGCTGCCCAGCGGACAGTCGGTCACGCTGGAGCCGGTGCAGCGCAACGACCACCGCATCGGCCTGAAAGAGTTTGATCCCTGCACCATTCTGCTCAACAACGACCTGTCTGCGGGCGTGCCGGGCATTCTGGAGGATCTGCATGAGCAGTTTCTCCTGCCGCCCCTGCATGCGGGCTGGTCCACCCGTCGCAAGAGCCGGCATTTCCAGTGTTACGAGAATTTGGCCAAGCCTTTCGCCAAGATGCTGGGCATCGATCCCTGGTTGATCAACCCCATGTTCAGCCAATGTGGCGAGGTGGATTTTGCGGCGGGTACCGGCATGGACTGCCTGATCCCGAGTGTCGATGCGCTGCTGGGCAAGATCCGGCGCAAGTACAAGGAGTACGGCATCCGGGAGAAACCATTTGTGGTGGTCAAGGCCGACAACGGCACCTATGGCATGGGCATCATGACCGTGCGTGACGCCAAGGAGCTGGAGGCGCTCAACCGGCGCACTCGCAACAAGATGAGTGTGATCAAGGATGGGCAGGCGGTCAGTGAGGTGATCATCCAGGAGGGCGTGCTGACCCATGAGCAGATCAATGAGGCGGTCGCCGAGCCGGTGGTCTATATGCTGGATCGTTATGTGGTCGGCGGCTTCTATCGAGTGCATGCCGACCGTGGGGTGGACGAAAACCTCAACGCCCCAGGCGCCAGCTTCGTGCCTCTGGCCTTTGATGACAGCATGCACCTGCCCCAACCGGGCGCCAAGCCAGGGGCCAGTGCACCCAACCGCTTCTACATGTATGGGGTGATTGGTCGGCTGGCCATGCTGGCAGCCAGTTATGAATTGGAAACCACCGATCCGGCAGCCGAGGACTACGAGTAGCGGACATTAAAATCCCGCCGAGCCTGCCCCTCATGTCATCCGCCCACTCTTCTCTCGCCGCCCTTACCCTGGGCGCCATCGGCGTTGTGTATGGGGATATCGGCACCAGCGTGCTGTACGCGGTCAAGGAAGTGTTCGGCTCAGGCCATGTGCCCTTCACCCCGGACAATGTATTTGGCATTCTGTCCATCTTTTTCTGGACGCTGACGGTCATTGTCTCGCTCAAATATGTCACGCTGGTGCTGCGCGCCGATAACGCGGGCGAGGGGGGGCTGGTGGCCATGCTGGCGCTGGCCTCGCAATCGGTGCGCGACAAACCCAGGCTGCGCAAGGTGCTGCTCCTGGTGGGCATTTTTGGCACCTGCCTGTTCTACGGCGATGGGGTGATCACCCCGGCGATCTCGGTTCTGTCAGCGGTCGAAGGCCTGGAAGTGGTCTCGCCCGCGTTCAAATCAGCCGTCATCCCGCTGACCCTGGTCATCCTGTTTGGCCTGTTTGCAGTGCAAAAGCGAGGCACTGCGGGCATTGGCAAATTCTTTGGCCCGATCACCCTGGTCTGGTTTGCCTCGATCGCTGTGCTGGGCCTGGTGCACATTGCCGACAACCCGTCGATCCTCTGGGCGCTCAGCCCACACCATGCGCTGCGCTTCATCATCAGCCAGCCGCTGGTCACCTTCATCATTCTGGGCGCGGTGGTGCTGTGTGTCACTGGAGGTGAGGCCTTGTACGCCGACATGGGGCACTTTGGCAGAAAGCCGATCCGTCTGGCCTGGTTTTCCATTGTCATGCCGGCCCTGACCCTCAACTATTTTGGCCAGGGCGCGTTGCTCTTGCAGAACCCGGAGGCGGTGAAAAACCCCTTCTACATGATGGCGCCGGACTGGGCCTTGCTGCCCCTGGTGGGGCTGGCCACCATGGCCACGGTGATCGCTTCGCAGGCACTGATCTCTGGCGCTTTCAGTGTCACCAAGCAGGTGATCCAGCTGGGCTATCTGCCACGCCTGCAGATCAACCACACCAGCATCCGCGATACCGGCCAGATCTATATCCCCTTTGTCAACTGGGGGCTGTTCATCGCGATTGTGCTGGCGGTGGTGTTGTTCAAGTCCTCCAGCAATCTGGCCTCGGCCTATGGCATTGCTGTCACACTTGATATGCTGATCACCACCGTGTTGACTTTCTTTGTCATCCGCTTCGGCTGGGGTTATCCCTTGTCGCTGTGCCTGGCGGCCACCGGTTTCTTTTTTGTGGTCGACCTGGCGTTTTTCAGCTCCAACCTGATGAAGCTGCTCGAAGGCGGCTGGTTTCCCCTGCTGATTGGCGGAGCCATTTTTATTCTGATGCAGACCTGGAAAGACGGGCGAAACCTGCTCAACGACAAGCTGCGTGCCGATGCCCTGGACCTGAAATCCTTTTTGGAGGCGGTCTTTGTCAGCCCCCCGGTACGGGTCGAGGGCACCGCGGTGTTTCTGACCGGTACGCCCGGTACGGTGCCCAACGCCCTGCTGCATAACCTCAAGCACAACAAGGTGCTGCACCAGAACAACCTGTTCGTAACCCTGCAAAGCCATGAGGTGCCTTGGGTGCGCATCGACGAGCGGCTCACCATTGAGGCCCTGGGTCACAACTGCTGGCAGGTCACCCTGAACTACGGTTTCAAGAACGACCCGGATGTGCCTGGCTCCTTGCGGGCGCTGCAAGCCCATGGCTGCGATGTGGACCCCATGACCACCAGTTATTTTCTGTCGCGCGACACCGTGGTGCCCACTTTTGGGGATGGCATGTCGTTTTGGCGGGAAAAATTGTTTGCCCAGATGCACCGCAACGCCAGCGCAGCGGCCGACTTCCTCAAACTGCCCAACAATGCAGTGGTGGAGTTGGGCTCCAAGATCGAGATTTGAGGCGCGGCCAATCAGGCCAGCTTCTTGATCGCGCCTGCCAGCACCGAAACCATCTGCTCAATCTGCGGGGCCTCAACAACATAGGCGGGTGCCAGCACCAGGTTTTCGCCCGCTGAGCGCACCAGAACACCCTGATGGAAGCATTCCAGAAAAACATCGTAGGCTCGTTTGCCCGCCAGGCCAGGCAAGCTGGAGAGCTCCACCGCACCGGCCAGGCCCAGGGTACGGATGCTGACCACATGGGGCAGGC
>JAFMJA010000195.1 GCA_017853735.1 Burkholderiaceae bacterium
CCTGTTTGTCCAAGACACCCGGTATGTTGGTGAGCATGAGCAGCTTTTCCGCCTGCAACACCGTGGCCAGTTTGGCCGCCACCACATCGGCATTGATGTTGTAGCTTTCGTTGTGCTCGCCAAAACCGATCGGGCTGACCACCGGAATGAACTGGTCGTCCTGCAAGGCTTTGACCACCGCCGGGTCAATGCCCACGATGTCGCCCACCTGGCCCACATCATGTTCCTTGCTGGGGTCCTGCTGATCGACCATGCGCAGTTTGCGTGCATGGATCATGCCGCCATCGCGCCCGGTCAGGCCCACCGCCTTGCCGCCGGCCTGGTTGATCAGGCCCACAATGTCCTGCTGCACCTCACCGGCCAGCACCCACTCCACCACTTCCATGGTCTCGGCATCGGTCACCCGCATGCCCTGGATGAACTCACCCTTCTTGCCCAGGCGCTTGAGGGCCGCTTCGATTTGCGGGCCACCGCCATGCACAACCACCGGGTTCATGCCCACCAGCTTGAGCAACACCACATCTTCAGCGAAGTCGGCCTGCAAGGCCGGGTCGGTCATGGCGTTGCCGCCATATTTGATGACCATGGTCTTGCCATGGAACTTGCGGATATAGGGCAAGGCCTGGGCCAGCAGCTCGGCCTTGTCACGCGGGGTGATATGGGTGGTGTCGGTCATGGTCACTGAATCCGGAGGACTTTGGCCGGATTGTGCCGCATCAACACCAAGGCACGGGCAGACAGTGCCCGCGCCACTAGCCCGAAACCAGGTTCAGATACCGAATTCTTCTTTGCTGCGGCCTTGCGCCACCAGCGAAGCCAGCCACTTGGGCATCAGGCCACGACCGCTCCAGGTCTCGCCATTGGGGCCACGGTATTTGGCTGCCACCACTTTGCCTGCAGTGGGGTTGCGCTTCTTGCCAGCAGGCTTTTTCTTGCCAGCCGCCTTGGGGCGTCCTTTGCCACCACGCTTCTTGCCACCAGCCTGTTGCAGATCCTTGACGGTGATGCCAAAAGCCTGCATTTTGGCCAGGATATCCTGCACCGTACTGTCAAATTCTTTCAGCTTGATATCGGTGGCCTGTTTTTGCAGTTTTTCGATTTGGCTTTGAATATCGATTAGATTACCCATTGAAGTTTCCTATGGTTATTAATGGTTTGCATGTTCAGTTTATTTTCATAAACCCCCAAGGCCTGAATAATACCGTATTTTGATATTTTGAGTTTCAAATCTTATTAAGTCTTGTATTTTGGACAGGCCCTGGGGAATCATTAGGGATAAATAGCGGGTATCGAAAGAGCAAAATGACCATGGAATATAGGCAGGGACCCTAGCCACGCCCATAAGTATCCTCAAAGCGCACAATATCATCTTCGCCAAGATATCCGCCCGACTGCACCTCAATCATCTCCAGCGGCACCTTGCCAGGGTTGGCCAGGCGGTGGGTTTGGCCGATGGGAATATAGGTACTCTGGTTTTCGCTCAGCATCATCACCTGATCGCCGTTGGTGACTTCGGCGGTGCCACTCACCACCACCCAGTGCTCGGCGCGGTGGTGGTGCATTTGCAATGACAGGGAGGCACCCGGCTTGACCGTGATGTGTTTGACCTGGTGCCGTGGCCCCATATCAATGCTGTCGTACCAGCCCCAGGGCCGAGCCACACGGCGGTGCTGCACCGCCTCCGAGGCGTCCAACGACTCCAGCTTGGCCACCACTTCCTTCACCGCTTCGGCATGCGCGGCACTGGCCACCAGCAAGGCATCCGGGGTATCGATGATCAACACATCCTGTGTGCCCAGGGCCACCACCGGGCGCCGCCCTGCGGCGTGAATATAGGTGTTTCCAGCCTTCAGGTGATGGGCCAGAGAAATATCCCCTCCCGCGTGGTTGCCGTTGGCATCGGGAGGGGCCAGATCGGCCACCGCATTCCAGCTGCCCACATCGCTCCAAGCGCCTGCGAAGGGAAACACACTCACATTGCTGGCCTGCTCCATCACCGCATAATCGATCGACTGGCTGCGGCAGCTGGCAAATAGTTTGGCATCAGGGCGAATAAACAAACCATCCCGGCTGGGTTGGTCCATAGCCTGTTGGCATACCTTCAGAATATCGGCAGCATGTTTATCCAGCGTAGCCAGCAAATCCTGGGCGCGCATCAGAAAAATACCGGCATTCCACAAATAACGGCCACTGGCGAGCAACTCCAGCGCCTTGTCCTGGGCGGGTTTTTCCACAAAGCGCGCCACCTGAAAACCACCCTTGCTGGCGGTTCCTTTTTCAATATAGCCATAAGCGGTGCTGGGGAAACTCGGCTGAACACCAAAAGTGACCAACTGGCCCGCCTGGGCGGCTGGTGCGGCATTTCTCACCATCTCGGCAAATGCCTTTGTGTCTGGAATATGGTGATCCGCGGGGCAAAACAACAACAGCGTATCCGCGGGCGCCGCCAGCGCGGCCAAGGCCATGGCCGCCGCAGTATTTTTCGCCTGCGGCTCCAGTATCTGGCGCACCCGCAGCTTGGCCTGGGCGGCCACTTCGGCCACCAAAAACCGATGCTCCTCGGCTGCTACGCAGGTGATGCCCGGTTCTTGTCCTGGCTCGGCCGGATCTAACAACTGCGCCACCCGCTCCAGGGTCAGCTGCAGCAGCGATTTGTCACCCAGGAGCGGAATGAACTGCTTGGGAAAGGCCTTGCGCGACAGGGGCCACAGGCGCGTGCCACTGCCGCCGCAAAGAATCACGGGATGAATCATGCTTTGTCTCGCTTGATGGAACTTGAAATCAGCCAAACACCTCGGCCTGCGACAAGGGTACGCCTTGCTGGTCTTTGCCGGAGAGTTGCGGCTTGCCCTGCAGAGGCCAGCGCACACCTAATACCGGGTCATCCCAGGCTATGCAACGTTCGTATTCAGGAGCGTAGTAATCGGTGGTCTTGTAGAGAAAGTCGGCCGACTCGCTGGTGACCAGAAAGCCGTGGGCAAAGCCGGGCGGCACCCACAGCTGGCGGTGCTTGTCTTCGCTGAGCTCCACCCCGACCCATTGACCGAAAGTAGCTGAGCTTTTACGAATGTCCACCGCCACATCGAACACGCTGCCGCGCACCACCCGCACCAGCTTGCCCTGCGGTTGCTGGATCTGGTAGTGCAAACCGCGCAGCACCCCTTTGGCGCTGCGGCTGTGGTTGTCCTGCACAAATTGCAGGTTCAGTCCGGTGGCCTGGTTGAAAGCGCGTTGGTTGAAGCTTTCGAAAAAAAATCCGCGGGCATCGCCAAACACCTTGGGTTCGATGATCAGGACTTCTGGAATCTTGGTAGGAATAAGCTGCATGGCGCTCACACCCCGTCCTTTTCATGAAGCAGGCGCTGCAGATACTGACCATAGCCGTTCTTGGTCAAAGGTGTCGCCAGTTTGGCCAGTTGCTCATCATCGATCCAGCCATGGCGCCAGGCAATTTCTTCCGGGCAGGCAATTTTCAGGCCCTGGCGTCGCTCCAGGGTGGCGATGAACTGGCTGGCATCGAGCAAGCTGTCATGGGTGCCGGTATCCAGCCAGGCATAGCCACGGCCCATGATCTCCACGCTGAGTTGGCCTTGCTCAAGATAGAGCCGGTTGAGGTCGGTGATTTCCAGTTCGCCGCGCGGGCTGGGCTGAAGGGCCTTGGCCAGCGGCACCACCTGGTTGTCGTAAAAATACAAGCCTGTCACCGCGTAGTTGCTTTTGGGAGCTTTGGGCTTTTCCTCCAGCGACAGCACCTTGCCCTGCGCGTCAAACTCGGCCACGCCATAGCGCTCGGGATCGGTCACATGGTAGGCAAACACGGTGGCGCCCTGCTGGCGCGCCATGGCGTTGCCCAGCAGGGGCTGGAAGTCGTGGCCGTAGAAGATGTTGTCGCCCAGCACCAGGGCGCTGGGGGCGTTGCCCAAAAACTGCTCGCCAATGAGAAAGGCCTGGGCCAGGCCGTCCGGGCTGGGTTGCACCGCGTACTGCAGGTGGATGCCCCACTGGCTGCCATCGCCCAGCAACTGCTCAAAACGCGGGGTGTCTTGCGGCGTGCTGATGAGCAGGATGTCACGCATGCCCGCCAGCATCAGGGTGCTGACCGGGTAATACTCCATGGGTTTGTCATAGACCGGCAGCAATTGTTTGCTGATCGCCAGCGTGGCCGGGTGCAGCCGGGTGCCGGAGCCACCGGCCAGGATGATGCCTTTGCGTGAAGTCATAGGATTTTCAAGTCTTACAAAATTTCTGCCAGCATGCGGGCCACGCCCTGCTGCCAATGGGGCAGGCGCAGACCAAAGGTATTTTGCAGCAGGGTGGTGTCCAGCCGCGAGTTGAGTGGTCGGCGCGCAGGTGTGGGGTAGGCCGAGGAGGGAATGGGCTCGACCGCATCGGGGCTGACTTTGAGCGCCACCCCAGCTGCTTGCGCGGTTTGCAAGACAAAGCGGGCGTAGCCATGCCATGAGGTTTGCCCGGCCGCAGCCAAATGGTAGATACCGCTAGGCGTTGGCCGCGCCAGACCCTTGGGCGCCAGCGCCTGTCGCAACGCATGGGCGCTGACATCGGCCAGCAGGTCCGCCCCGGTAGGGGCACCCACCTGATCATCAATCACTTTCAGCAGATCACGCTCCTGCGCCAGGCGCAGCATGGTACGGGCAAAGTTGCCACCTCTGGCGCCGTAAACCCAGCTGGTACGAAAGATCAGGTGCTGGCAGCCGCTGGCGGCAATGCGCTGCTCACCTTCCAGCTTGCTGCGGCCATAGACGCTCAGTGGCGCTGGCGCGTCGCTTTCGCGCCAGGGGGCGCTGCCGCTGCCATCAAACACATAGTCGGTGCTGTAGTGAAGCAGCCAGGCGCCACAGCGGGCGGCCTCTTGGGCCAGCAGCTCGGGCGCCAGCGCATTGAGGGCCTGCGCCAGCTCAGGCTCACTCTCGGCCTTGTCCACCGCGGTGTGCGCGGCGGCATTGACAATCACCTGCGGTTGCAGCTGCCGCAGCGTCTGCTGCAGGCCAGCAAGGTTGCCCAGGTCACCGCACAGTCCATCCGCGCCATGGCGGTCCAGCGCCACCAGCTCGCCCAGCACGCTGAGGCTGCGCTGCAGCTCCCAGCCGAGTTGGCCGTTTTTGCCGAGCAGGAGAATTCGCATAATTGGAATCTGACCCCGATTATTGGTACTGCTTGGCCACCCAGTCGCGGTAGGCGCCACTTTGCACACGTGCCACCCAGTCCGGATTGGCCAAGTACCACTGGACCGTCTTGCGAATACCGCTCTCAAAGGTCTCGGC
>JAFMJA010000196.1 GCA_017853735.1 Burkholderiaceae bacterium
GTCTTCTCATCCGGGCCAAAGCTGAGCTTGCCATTGAACTGCTTGCGCTGGGTCGTGCTGTTGTCGCGGTAGCCGTTGGTGTCAAAGGTCGAGTAGTCCGCCACGATGCCAACCTTGCCAGACTTGCCGGCGTATTGCAGGTCATTGCGGTGCATGCCAAAGGAGCCCCCGTAGTACTGGTAAATGAGCTCGGGCACTTCAGGCGCCTCGCGGGTGAAGGCCTGAATCACGCCACCGGCAGAGTTGCCATACAGCTGGGCCAGCGGGCCGCGCAACACCTCGATGCGCTCGGTTGACGGCAGGCTGATGGACGAACCCTGGCCCTGACCATCGGGTGTGGTGGCGGGAATACCATCGATCAGCAGGCGCACGCCCCTGATACCAAACGCTGTGCGGGCACCAAAACCCCGGATGGAGACCTGTAGATCCTGCGCATAGTTTTGCCGGTTCAGAATGGTCAAGCCCGGAACCCGGTTGAGCGACTCCGACAAATTGACCTGCGGCCCGCCATCCTGGATGACATCACGCTCTACGGACTGAATAGACGCTGGCGCATCAAAACTACGCTGCTCGGCACGAGAAGCGGACACCACCACACCCTCAAGGCTCTGGGCGCCCACGGGCAAGGCCATCAGCACAGATGCACCCACACAGAAAATGTATTTTTTGCTCAGCATTTCAGTTCAGTAGTTTCGATTGCGTAAATTTTTTCGGAATAAGTCACAGCGTTGTCAGCACAGCAGCCGCCAAGCTAAGAATTCATTCAGAATTGTGTAGAAATGTTGCCTTTTGCGGCATCGTTTAAACAATGAATATGCACTCATGATTTTCATGAGCGCTCTCTGGCTAACATCCTGTGGCTAATATGTCGTCATGGCCAGGATGATGTCCACCCCGAAGCTCTCCGTTTTTTTCTGCCCCGGCAAACCCAGGGGTCTGGCCGCCAGCACTCGCAAGGAGCTGACCGAATGAGCATGCGTCTTCAAGTCAATTTGATCATCACCATCCTGCTCGGTGCATTGGCTGCATTGCTGATCGGTCTGCAAATTGAAAATACCCGGCGCAGCGTTCGCGACGAAATTGTGGGCGCCAATGTGGTGGCCGTTCAATTGCTGTCGCGGGTTGAATGGGCCAGCGAACAAGACGATCTCGAGGCCTTGACCAAATTTTTGCGACGGGTTGGGCGCATTCGGGCGCACGAAGTCGAGCTGTATGACGGAGCTGGCCAGTTGCTTTACCGGTCACCCCCTACACTGTACAAGGCAGGTCGCGATGCGCCTGGCTGGTACGCACGCATTGTGTCGCCGCCTCTCAGCCCGCGCGAAATCAACTTGCCAAGTGGCAAGATTCTTTTACACGCAGACCCTTCGCGTGCCACCCTGGACGGCTGGGATGACCTGCTGCCCATGCTTTGGTTCGTGCTGATTGGTTTTTTGTTGAGCAATGCCCTGGTCTATGCGCTGATGGGCCGGGCAATGAAGCCCCTGCATCTGGTCATAGGGGGGCTGCGCTCTATCGAGGAGGGCAATTGGGATTCCCGTTTGCCCCAATTGTCTGGCCAAGAGGGTCGCCTGATCAGCCAAGCCTTCAACCGCATGGCCCAATCTGTGCAGGACAGCATACAGGCTCAGCGTCAGGCTCAAGAGGCCACCGAAGCGTTGGCACAAAACCGTGAATTGACCCAGTTGATCCAGGCGCGCATCGAAGAAGAGCGGGGCGCGATCGCGCGTGAGTTGCATGACGAATTGGGTCAGCAGGTCACCGCCATCAAAAGCATAGGCCTGGCCATTGCCCAGCGCACCGCAGGTCGCGACACCAAGTCCGAAGAATCAGCCAGGCTGGTCGCGGAGTGCGCCGATCAAATCTACGATGGTGTGCATCGCATTATTTCCAGATTGCGCCCGATTGCGCTGGACCAATTTGGTCTGCAAGACGCCCTGGAGGATCTGTTGGCAGACCATCGTTTGCTGCACCGAGACATGCAACTCAGAATGGCTGTCGATGGCAATTTTGACGACCTTGATAACGCCCATGCCACAGCGGTTTACAGAATAGTTCAGGAAGCAGTCACCAATTCGCTTCGCCATGCACAAGCCCGGCGCATTGAGATAGCACTCACCAGCAAGCCAGATGGCCTGACCATCGACATCGCAGATGATGGTCAAGGCAATCCCAGCACCTTTGACACCAGGGGGCACTATGGCCTGCTCGGGATGCAAGAGCGGGTACTTGCTCTAGGCGGCAAGTTGACAATCACTGCCAAGGTGCCGTCTGGAGTCCGGATTTGGGCATGGTTGCCCAGCGCAATAAAGAACCAGGAAAGGGGAAGTCCTTGAAGCTTATGTTGGTGGACGATCATGCCGTTGTGCGCACCGGATTCAAGCTGCTACTGCAAGCTAGCGATGACATTGAGGTGGTGGCTGAGGCAGATAGCGGCGAAGCGGCCTGCGCCCTGTACGGATCATCCGCTCCAGATGTGGTGGTGATGGATATTGCCATGGGTGGCATGGGCGGCCTGGAAGCCATCAAGCGGATCCTGGCCCATGACCCCAGTGCACGTATCTTGGCCCTATCCGCGCATGAAGATACCAGCCACCCCAAACGCGCCCTGCAAGCCGGAGCGCTCGGCTACCTCTCAAAGCGCAGCGCGCCCGAGGTGCTGATTGATGCCTTGCGCAGCATTGCTCAGGGCCGGCGCTATGTGGATGCGCAAATTGCACAGCGCATGCTGGCGCAAGAACTCAGCGGTAATCAGGGTCCATTGGAAAAGTTGTCAGCCCGGGAATTTGAAGTTTTCCTGCAACTCGCTCGTGGCCAGTCAGTCGCTCAGATTTCAGAAACGCTGAAACTTTCTGGCTCCACAGTAGGAACCCACCTCTACAACATCAAGCAAAAACTTGATCTCAGCAACCAGGCTGAGATGACCTTGCTGGCAGTGCGCCATGGCTTGATTGACGTCGGGCCCAAGTAGCCGGGGGAATCTTCAATGCCTGTTGGGAAGTCACTGCATTCGCAGGTGACTTCGTTCAAACCAGAGCCGGTTATTTTTCCGAGACTGTGACGTTCAAAGAGGAATACCACAGTGCCAGGTTGTCAATCTCCTGATCCGTCAAGGGTTTTGCGATCACCCCCATCACCTCGTTGTGTCGCTTGCCATTGCGGTACAGCTTGAGCTGCTCGATCAGATACATCTCTTGCTGCCCGGCCAGATTGGGCACGCCAGGCTGCATGGCCATGCCCATCGGTCCATGGCAAACAGCGCAGGCGGTGGCGGCTTTGGTTTTTCCAGCCACGGGGTCAGCGGCATTGGCCAAGCCCATTCCGAGGGCCAGCAAGCCAGCAATCATTTTCTTCATCAAACTATCTTTCTGCAAAAAAGACGGAGACCCGCAGGTCTCCGTCCAGACTTATCGGCCTAGATGGCCCGCTGGAGAGCGGGCCTATCAGGCAATTAGTTGGAGTAGGTCACGCGGTAGATCGCGCCGGCGTAGTCGTCGGAGATCAGCAGCGAGCCATCTTTCATCGGGGCCACATCCACCGGACGGCCTTTGTAGATGCCGGTGGAATCAAGCCAGCCTTCAGCAAAGACCTCGGAGGCGCCGGCAGTGCCGTCAGCCTTGATCGGCACAAAGTTGATCAGCGCGCCGCTGGCCTTGGTACGGTTCCAGGAACCATGGGATGCCACAAACACGCCGCCCTGGTACTTGGCCGGGAACATCTTGCCGTTGTAGAAGGTCATGCCCAACTGTGCCTGGTGGGCCGGGAACTCCACTTGCGGCTTGGTCCACTGGGCAGGAGGATTCATGCCCTTCAGATCAGGCGCAGCAGCGGTGCCAGCAATCTGCACATTGTTGCCATGGATGAAGGGATAGCCAAAATGCTCGCCCTTCTTGGTGATGCGGTTCAACTCGCCGGGAGGGATGTCATCCCCCATGCCGTCAGTCTGGTTGTCCGTAAACCATACAGTCTTGTCCTTGGGGTTGATGTCCATGCCCACCGAGTTGCGCACGCCTACGGCCACCACCTCGCGACCAGAGCCGTCAAACGGGTTCAAGCTGACCATGCCACCAATGCCGAGCTTCTCGTACAGGGCGACCTTTTCCTTGGGTTGCACGTTGTAAGGCTGACCCAGGGTGATGTAGAGCTTGCCGTCATCGCTGACGCGGCAGGTGCGCGCGCCGTGGTTGAACGACTCTTCTTCCACAGGAATCAGATTGCCCTGCGACACCACTTCAATCACCGCCACATCCGGGCCTTCATAGAAGAACTCGGCAGCGGGGAAGTTCAGCACACGGTTGTGCTCGGCCACGATCAGGAAGCCATCTTTGGTCCAGCACACGCCATTGGGGTTCTTGAAGTTGAGCGAAGGGGCAAACGCCTTCACTTCATCTGCAAAGCCATCGCCATTGCGGTCGGTCACGGCCCAGACGCGGGTCTTGCGGGTGCCTACAAACAGCATGTTGGTGGAAGGTGCCACCGCCATATGGCGGGCATCGGGCACGATGGCATACAACTCGATCTTGAAGCCGGGCGGCATCTTGATGTTTTTCAGGTTGTTGCGGATCGCATCGGCGTTACGGCCTTCCTGGGGTACCACTGGAATGTTGAGGTCCGTGGTGGCGACTTTCATTTGTTTGAGAGTCGCTAAATTGTCCTTGGTCGCCTGGGCGCTGACGCCGGCAGCCAGTCCAGCCATCGCAAGAGCAGCAAGAAGTTTGGCTAATTTCATCTAAATTTTCCTTATTGGAAGTTTCAATTGACGCCTCATCATTGAGGAAACCGATTTGTAACGCCAAATGGGCTTCAATTGCAAATAATTAGTTAAAAATCTTGCTAGGGAAAACCATAGGATGGCATTTGAATACCGGCAACCGCCAGGTCTTAGTTGGTTCTGGAAAACCTTTCACCAGGGCTGCATCGGTTGAGGAACTCCTTTTCCAGGAGATCTAAGTATTTTCCCTAGAACTGCAGTTGAGTTGCTGGCCCTACTATGCGTCTTGATCAACTGATCAAATAGTTATTCTTAGGAGATTAAAGATGTTGAAAAAATTGCCCTTGTTGGGCACATTGCTGGCGCTGAGCCTAGGCCAGGCCTTTGCACAAACCCCTGCTGCCGCGCCGCCCCCGGCCTGGAAACAGGGTATGCCGGCCTCGATGGCCAACTCCACCCTGGCCCCCAACCCGGGCAAAAACACAGAAACACCCGCTTCCGAAATCCCGATTGACAAGCTCAAGCTGCCGCCTGGCTTCAAGATTGAACTCTG
>JAFMJA010000197.1 GCA_017853735.1 Burkholderiaceae bacterium
GATCGTCTGTTGCGCAGGTTGATGTTGCTCAGTTCAGTGAGCGCTGTGGCCGCCTGGCTGGCTGCCTGCTCTTCGCCGCCCAAGCCCACTATCACTGTCTCCAAGGCTCCTGCGCCACCGCCCCCAGCGCCCGAACCGCCGGTGGTTGTGATGCCGCCGCCCCAGCCGGTGGAGCCAGAGCCGGCCAAGGTTTCAGTGGCGCGCAATGCGCGCGACTACCGGCGTGATGCAGCCAGTCACCTTTATGCCCTCAACAGCAACCGCATCTACTCGGGCAAGCTGCCGCCCATGCTGTATGCGGTAGGGGTGCTGCAGGTGGAACTGGACCGGCGCGGCAATGTGCTGCACCTGGACTGGATGCGCGCCCCGCGCCACGCGCCCGAGGTGATGGCCGAGATCGAGCGCACCGTGCGACAGGCGGCACCGTTTCCGGCACCCATGCGCATGGGCCGCGTCACCTACACCGACACCTGGCTCTGGCACAAAAGCGGCCGCTTCCAGCTCGACACCCTCACCGAAGGCCAGGCCTCGGCCTGAAATGCCTCAGGCCTTGGGTAGCTCCTCCCACCAGCTCCCGTTTAGCCGTCCCTGCAAAAAGGCAATGAAAGCCAGCACCTTGCCTGGCACCAGCTTGGGCGAGGGAAACACCGCATGGATCTCCTGCTCTGGCAGCGCATGGCTCTTGAGCACCTCCACGATATGGCCTGAACGCAGCGATTCGCTGGCCACATAGCGCGGCATGGCAGCAATGCCAAAGCCGTTGCGGGCGGCTGCCAGCACCGCCGACAGATTGTTGGAGCGCAGGGGGCCGGCCACCGGCACCGTCACCACCTCGCCCTTGGGGGTGGTCAGCCGCCAGACATCGTCGCCCAGCACACTGCTGTAAATCAGTGCGTCGTGGCCAGACAGGTCGCTCGCCTGACGCGGGGTGCCGCGGCGGCGCAGGTATTTGGGCGCGGCCACCATGAGCCAGGGGTTGGTGCCCAGAAAGCGTGCACCCAGCGCCGAATCAGCCAGCTTGCCCATGCGGATGGCCAGGTCCAGCCCATTGGCCACCAGGTCGGTGTAGCGGTCTTCAAAGCTCAGGTCCAGCTTCACCTGCGGGTGGGTGCGCATGAAGTCCAGCGCCAGCGGGGTGATCACCCGCCGGCCAAACGCCACCGAGGTGCTGATGCGCAGCAGGCCGTGGGCCTGGGTCTGGCGCAGCTGCACGATGTTCTCAGCCTCCTCGGCCTCGCGCACAATGGTCTTGCACTTCTCGTAATAGAGCGCCCCCGACTCGGTGAGGCTGACGCCTCGGGTATTGCGGTTGAGCAGGCGCACCTTGAGGCGCTCCTCAACGCTCGCCACCATCTTGGTGACGGTGGGCTGCGTCACCGAGAACTCGCGTGCCGCCTTGGAAAAGCTACCGGTTTCCACCACCCGGGCAAATACATTCATCGCCAACAGTCGATCCATCGCTTATGCCTTATTCATTCCAATTTGGAATAGATGTTATGGACTCTAGCCGTCTTCCGCAAGTGGTCCGGCTTTTTTACAGTCCGTCATCGATTAACCAAACACAAGGAGATAGTGCGATGGCCAAAATGCGAGCGATTGATGCTGCCGTCTGGGTGATGGAAAAAGAAGGCGTGACCCAAACCTTCGGCGTGCCCGGGGCCGCCATCAACCCCCTCTATTCGGCACTGCGTAAGCAGGGCAGCATTGGCCACATCCTGGCGCGCCATGTGGAAGGCGCCTCGCACATGGCCGAGGGCTATACCCGCGCCAACCCCGGCAACATCGGCGTGTGCATTGGCACCTCGGGTCCGGCCGGCACCGACATGATCACCGGCCTGTACTCGGCCCAGGCTGACTCCATTCCCATCCTGTGCATCACTGGCCAGGCTCCGCGCGCACGCCTGTACAAGGAAGACTTCCAGGCGGTGGACATTGAGTCGATCGCCAAGCCGGTGACCAAATGGTCGGTCACGGTGCGCGAGCCAGCGCAAGTGCCGCGCGCCTTCCAGCAGGCCTTTCACCTGATGCGCTCGGGCCGCCCTGGCCCGGTGCTGATTGACCTGCCCTTTGATGTGCAGGTGGCCGAGATTGAATTCGACCCCGACACCTACTCCCCCCTGCCGGTGTACAAGCCCGCAGCCACCCGCGCCCAGATCGAGAAGGCCATTGCCATGCTCAACGCCTCCGAGCGCCCGCTGATCGTGGCCGGTGGCGGCATCATCAACGCCGACGCTTCAGAGCAACTGGTGGAATTTGCCGAAATCATGGGCGTGCCGGTCATCCCCACCCTGATGGGTTGGGGCGCCATTGCCGACGACCACCCGCTCATGGCCGGCATGTGCGGCCTGCAGACCAGCCACCGCTATGGCAACGCCACCATGCTGGCCTCGGACTTTGTGCTGGGCATTGGCAACCGTTGGGCCAACCGCCACACCGGTTCGGTGGAGGTGTACACCAAGGGCCGCAAGTTTGTGCATGTGGACATCGAGCCCACCCAGATCGGGCGCGTGTTTGCCCCCGACTACGGCATCGTCTCCGACGCCAAGGCGGCACTCGAGCTGTTTGTGCAGGTGGCCCGGGAAATGAAAGCCGCTGGCCAGTTGCCCGAGCGTGCAACCTGGGCGGCCGAGTGCCTGCAGCGCAAGCAGACCATGCACCGCAAGACCGACTTTGACAATGTTCCGATGAAGCCACAGCGCGTTTACCAGGGCATGGTGGAGGCTTTTGGCAAGGATGTCACCTATGTCACCACCATTGGCCTGTCGCAAATTGCTGGCGCCCAGATGCTGCAGGTGTACAAGCCGCGCCACTGGATCAACTGCGGCCAGGCCGGCCCGCTGGGCTGGACGGTGCCTGCCGCCCTGGGCGTGCGCGCGGCCGACCCCAGCCGCAAGATTGTGGCCCTGTCGGGTGACTACGACTTCCAGTTCATGCTGGAAGAGCTGGCGGTGGGCGCGCAATTCAAGCTGCCCTACATCCACTTTGTGGTCAACAATTCCTACCTCGGCCTGATCCGCCAGGCGCAGCGCGGCTTTGACATGGACTATTGCGTGCAGCTGGCTTTTGACAACATCAACACCCAGGAGGGTGAGGTTGCCCGTGGCTACGGCGTGGACCATGTGAAGGTGGTGGAGGGGCTGGGCTGCAAGGCCATCCGGGTGCACAAGCCCGACGAGCTGGCGCCTGCCATCGAGCAGGCCGAGCAGCTGATGGCACAATTCAGCGTGCCGGTGGTGATCGAGGTGATCCTGGAGCGTGTGACCAACATCGCCATGGGTACCGAGATCGACAACGTCATCGAATTTGAGGAAATCGAAGACCGCCAGCCTGCCGCAGCGGCCATCGCCTGACCCGGCCAGCAGCCCACCATGTGTGGGCCGTGCCAAACCAGGGCCTGCCTCGTCAGGCCCTTTTGCTTGATGGAGAAACGAGAGATGCCAAAATTTAACGCCAACCTGTCGATGCTGTTCAACGAAGTGCCGTTCATGGAGCGCTTTGCCGCAGCCAAGGCCGCCGGTTTTGAGGCAGTGGAATATCTGTTTCCCTACGCCTACGACAAAAACGATCTGGTGAAGGCGCTGAAAGACAATGGCCTGCAGCAGGTGCTGCACAACATGCCGCCTGGCAACTGGGATGGCGGTGAGCGTGGCGTGGCCTGCCTGCCCGACCGGGTGCAGGAGTTTAAAGACGGGGTGGACCTGGCCATTGCCTATGCCACCGCGCTGCAGTGCCCCAATGTCAACTGCCTCGCGGGCAAGCCCACCCCGGGCCTGAGCCGTGAGCAGGCGCATGCCACGCTGGTGAGCAATCTGCGCTACGCCGCGGGCAAATTTAAAGATGCCGGCATCAAGCTGTTGATGGAGCCGATCAACCACTTTGACATGCCCGGGTTTTTTCTCAACTACACCGCCCAGGCCGCTGCCATCATTGAAGAGGTGGGCAGCGACAACCTGTACATCCAGTACGACCTGTACCACGCCCAGCGCATGGAAGGCGAGATTTGCGCCACCGCGCAAAAGCACCTGCCGCGCATTGCCCACATGCAGCTGGCCGACAACCCCGGCCGCAACGAGCCCGGCACCGGCGAGATGAACTACCCCTTCATCTTCAAACACCTCGATGCCATTGGCTACCAGGGCTGGGTGGGTTGCGAATACAAACCCAAAACCACCACCCTGGAAGGCCTGGGCTGGCTGAAAACCCTGACCCGCTAAACCCTGTTGATTGAGAGAGAAAGCACCACATGAGCAACGCTGCACAAAAACTTGGCTTCATTGGCCTGGGCATCATGGGCACCCCCATGGCCCTCAACCTGATCAAGGGCGGGCACACCCTGTTTGTCACCACCCGCCGCCTGGTGCCGCAAGAGCTGCTGGACGCTGGCGCCAAGGCCTGCGCCAACTCGGCCGAAGTGGCCCAGCAGGCCGACATCATCTTCACCATGGTGCCCGACACCCCCGATGTGGAGAAAGTGCTGTTTGGCGACAACGGCGTGGCCAAAACCGTCTCCAAAGGCAAGGTAGTGGTGGACATGAGCTCCATCGACCCCATGGCCACCAAGGAATTTGCCAAAAAGATCAACGCCCTGGGCGCGGACTACCTGGACGCTCCGGTGTCGGGTGGCGAGGTGGGCGCCAAGGCAGCCAGCCTCACCATCATGGTGGGCGGCGAACAGGCGGTGTTTGACCGGGTCAAGCCCCTGTTTGACCTGATGGGCAAAAACATCAACCTGATTGGCGGCAACGGCGACGGCCAGACCACCAAGGTGGCCAACCAGATCATCGTGGCGCTGAACATTGCCGCGGTGAGCGAGGCGCTGGTGTTTGCCTCCAAGGCCGGGGCCGACCCCGCCAAGGTGCGCCAGGCGCTGATGGGCGGCTTTGCAGCATCGCGCATTCTGGAAGTGCACGGCGAGCGCATGATCAAGCGCACCTTCAACCCGGGCTTTCGCATCGCGCTGCACCAGAAAGACCTGAACCTGGCCCTGCAAGGTGCCAAGTCACTCAAGATGGCGCTGCCCCAAACCGCCAACGCCGCCCAGCTGATGCAGTCCTGCGCCGCCCTGGGCCACGACCAGGCCGACCACTCGGCCCTGGTGCGCGCGCTCGAAGCGCTGGCCCAACACCATGTGGCGCCTGACGCTTAAGGCACTTTAAGCCTGCGCCCAGCGCGCAGGGGCTGACACAGTAGAATTCAGCCTTCCGGAGGTGTGGCAGAGTGGTCGATTGCACCGGTCTTGAAAACCGGCAACGGGCAACCGTTCG
>JAFMJA010000012.1 GCA_017853735.1 Burkholderiaceae bacterium
CGCTGGGGTTTGGTTTCTACTCCTTCGGCAACAACCTTGAGCGACATGCTGTGCGCCAAAGCGATGATGCTGCGTACGATCGCGGCATCATTCTTGTTCATGAAGATATTGACCAGGAAGGAGCGGTCAATTTTGAGCTGATCCAGGGGCAGTCGCTGCAGGTAGGCCAGCGAACTGTAACCAATCCCGAAGTCGTCCAGGGTGAAGCCAATACCAAGCTCGCTTTGCTTGAGTTTTTCCATCTTGCTGATGGTGTCTTCGATATCGAGCAGTAAAAGGCCTTCAGTGATCTCCAGTTCAAGCAAGCGCGGATTGGCACCTGTCTCTCTGATAATGGATTTGACCCGCTCGACAAAGTCTGGATGATGAAACTGGCGCGGGCTGATATTGACTGCCAGACGCAGATTGTTGGCCTCGGGCAGGAGCGACCACTCGACCAGTTGCATGCAGGCAGTTTTGAGCACCCATTCGCCGATGGGTACGATCAGGCCAATTTCTTCGGCAATCGAGATAAAGGCATCTGGCAACAGCAGACCCCGCTCCGGGTGATTCCATCGGATCAGGGCCTCAACACCAGTAATCTGACCGGTTTCGTCAACCTGGATCTGGTAATACAGTTGCAATTGCTCTCGATCGATGGCGGCTCGCAGGTCAAGCTCTAGCGCTGCACGTGTATCCACTGCAGCCTGCATATTGGGGTCAAAGAAGTGCAGCGCATTGCGACCCGCTGCTTTGGATTGGTACATGGCGAGATCGGCACGCTTGAGGATCGCTTCAATGTTGTCTTGTTTCTCGCCAAACAGGGCCACGCCAATGCTGGCAGAGCTGTGCGCACTATAGCCAGCCAGTTGATAAGGGGTGCTGAGCGAAGCGAGAAATTTGTCACCGACCACCCGGGCATCCTGGGCGACCTTTTCTGGCTCCAGATGCAAGCCCTCGAGCATGACCACAAATTCATCCCCGCTGAGACGGGCTACGGTGTCACCCTCGCGCACAATCGCTTGCAGCCGGTGCGCTACCTCGCACAAGAGCAGGTCTCCTTTGTCATGTCCTAACGAGTCATTGATGAACTTGAAATTGTCCAGATCAATGAATATCAGCGCACCCAGCCTGCCGGTGCGCAGGCTATTGGCCAGTGCCTTGCGCAGTCGATCTATCAGCATCCGTCGATTGGGCAGCTTGGTCAGCGGGTCGTAGTAAGCCAGTTCCTTGACCTGTTCTTCAGCGGACTTGAGCTTGGAAATATCAACCAGCATGCCGACGAAGTGGGTGATCCGGTTCAGGTTGTCGCGCACTACATTGAGAGTCAGCCATGTGGGACTAGTCTCTCCATTCTGGCGCTGCAACCAAAATTCTCCCTGCCAAGAACCGGTTTTTTCCGCCACATTCCAGGGACTTTCAATGTGGGCTTCATGGATTCGATCGGACTGCAGCACGTCGGCGCGGCGACCGATGGTCTTGGAAGAGGGGTAGCCGGTGAAGCGTAATAGCGCCTGGTTGGCACGAATGATCATCCGATCGGGGTCGGTGATCATCATCATGCCTTGCGTTTCAAATGCGATGGCCGCAATCCGTAGGTCATCGCTGATCTGATTGGACTCACGCTGCCAGAGCAGGATTGCAGTAAGCGCAAGGATCAGCATGCTGCCAGTGGAAGCGATCAGCAGGATCAACCAGTTTTCTTCGATCTGCAGACGACCCAAATCCAGCATCTGCTGCGCAAGATGAAAAGTGAGTAGGCCGTCAACTGCCTTGGCCGAGACGAGCACAGAGGGCGTGGACCATTCATCAATGCGTAAGGTGCCTGGCAAACGGGCGTCCGGCCATGTCTGAAGCTGGATAGGTGGCAGCTTGCTGCTTGAAGGAGTTTGCTGCAGGGTCGTTTGCAGGGCTTGCCCCGGCAACGGGGGCAACACCCGACGCAAGAGCCGTTGGTCGGGTGAATAGATGACCAGGCCTTCGGCATCGGTGGCAAAAAACTTCTGCTCATCAAGTGGTGGCGCCCCTGAAATACTACGTTTGACAAGCACCTGCCCAATCGCTTTACCGCCTTCCTCAACAGGATGGGTATAAATCAGGTCGGCCTTTTTGTCTTCAATGCCCAGACGATAAGCCGCACCATGCTGTGTCAGCAGCAGACGGTGGCGCTCAGCAAGTCGGGTGCCGATCGGATTGTCCGGCTGATCAAAATTGCTGGCGGCAATGATTTCACCGGTAGGGCTGACGATCCAGACTGCGTCCACCACCATGTGGCTGGCAAGATCACGCAGGTTCTGGTTCAGCTTGATCTGTCGAGGCGTGGGGATGGCGAATGAGCCGGGCTTGAATTCACGCAAGGCGTGCATCACGTCCTGGTGAGATGCATAAATGAGCGCGATGCCCTTGATGTCACGCGCGCGCCTGTCGATGTCGTTGACCAGATTTTTCAGCGCAAGTTGTGCCAGTTGCTGGCGTTGCTGCAGTGTATTGCTCACATATTCGTCGTGGTAGTAGCTCACGCCCAACCATGTCAGACCACACCAGGCAATGATGAGCGCGGCAATCTGCCTGTAGAGGTTTTTAAAAATCCGCAGCCCTGACCCCACCGTCAGGTTGGCGGCAACGGCCAGCAGAATCACGACGGCGGTGACAATCAAAGTCAGATAAGCCAGGCTGGTGACGGAATAGTCGCTCGCTGCCGGCTCCTCACCAGGGCCGCGCAGAAAGTATGCAGAGGCCATGGCGGTGTAGTGCATCGCAGCGATGGCCAGGCTCAGGACGGCTGCAGTCAGGGCCTTGCCAAACCGACGCCGGTGCGCTGATAGCACCCGCAGTCGCCGGTTGAGCCAGATCGCCAGTGTGGCCAGAAGCACAGCCCACAAGCCAGCCAATAAAACCCATTGCAGGTTGTAGCGCACCAGCCCATCAAGCCGCAGGGCGGCCATGCCACTGAAGTGCATGCCGACAATGCCCAGTCCCAGCAGAACACCGCCCAGGACCAAGGCAATTGGCGAAAGTTGTTCCCGGGTAATGAGCGCCAGGGCCAGACTGCAGGACGCGATGGCTGGCAACATCGATAGCAGCGTCAGTTCGGGGTCATAGCTGGTGGCGCAAGGCAGGCTCAGAGCGATCATGCCAACAAAGTGCATGCTCCAGATGCCCAGACCCAGGCTCATTCCGCTCAAACCGAGCCAGAGCCAGCGAGAAACCATCCTTACTTGAACTACAGCTCGCTGAGCAATCAGCAGGGAGGCATAGGCGGCAAAAAACGCGATCGCACAAGACAAAACCACCAGCACGGGGTCGTACTGGCTGGTGTACAGCAAGCTGTCCTCGGGCTTGTCGATGAAAAGATAGGACCAGGGTGGCATTCGCGGTGTCTAGGTCAAACAGGGCTGGCTACTGGTGACTGGGCTTATGAAACCAGCTTACAGCAATACCTTGACCAGAAGCGTTTTGCGCGCCTCCTTCTTGCAAATGCCTCAACAGATCTTGAGTTACATCAATTCAGGGCCAGTCCAGCGCCAGCTCCTGCATCTTGCGGGTAATGGTGTTACGACCTATGCCCAGCTTATGCGCCGCCTCGATTCTTCGCCCATGGGTGCAGGACAGGGCGGCGATGATCAGGCGGGATTCAAAGCGCTGCGACAGGATGTCCCAGACATCTTCACGTCCAGCTGCCAGCAAAGCCAGGGCTTCATCCTGCAGCCCGTCTTCCCAGGCGCTGCGTGTCGAGGCGGGCCGGGGGGGTAGCAAGCTGGACTGCGCGCGCGCCAAACCTGCCTCAGGTGTAGCTGGCACCGCAGTTGTGATCTCCTCGGTCAAGCCCGCAGCCAATACTTCGGGTGGCAAGTCTTTGGGCTCAATCAGCTGCGCAGGCGCCATGACCGTGATCCAGTGGCAGATGTTTTCCAGCTGTCGTACATTGCCGGGGAAGTCAAAGCGTGACAGCAGGCTCTGGGCACTTTCTGAAATGCGCTTGGGTTCCACGCCCAGCTGATGCGCGCTGGCCTGGAGAAAATGGCGGGTCAGCAATGGAATGTCCTCGCGCCGTTCACGCAGCGCAGGCAGGCGCAGGCGGATGACATTGAGACGGTGAAACAGGTCCTCGCGGAAGGCGCCCTGTTTGACACGTTGCTCCAGATCCTGATGGGTGGCGGCAATCACCCGCACATTGGATTTCACAGCGTTGTGTCCGCCAACACGGTAAAAGCTGCCATCTGACAGTACACGTAGCAGGCGGGTCTGCAAGTCAAAAGGCATATCGCCGATCTCATCGAGGAAAAGCGTGCCGCCCTCAGCCTGCTCAAAGCGCCCCCGCCGCTGGGCCTGTGCACCGGTGAAGGCACCGCGCTCGTGGCCAAAGAGCTCGCTCTCGAGCAAATCCTTGGGGATGGCTGCAGTATTGATGGCCACAAAAGGGCCATTGGCACGTGGCGAATGCTTGTGCAGGGCCTGCGCCACCAGTTCCTTACCACTGCCAGATTCCCCAGTAATCAGCACGGTCACATTGCTTTGCGACAGACGCCCGATGGCCCGAAAAACATCCTGCATGGCTGGCGCCTGTCCCAGCATTTCAGTGGCCATGTTCTGCTGGTCAGGCGTCGTCGCATCCTGCTGGCTTTCCTGCATCGCGCGCTGTATCAGCTCGATCGCTTTGGGCAGGTCAAAGGGTTTGGGCAGGTACTCAAAGGCGCCGCCCTGAAAAGCCGATACTGCGCTGTCCAGGTCGGAGAAGGCGGTCATGATGATGACCGGAAGATCTGGCTGAAGCCTGCGGACCTGTTCCAACAATTCAAGTCCGCTTCCTCCAGGCATGCGGATATCACTGATCAACACCTGCGGCAGTCCTTCGGCATCACTGCCTTGCAGGGCACGGAGTACCTCGCGGATGTTGGTAAAACTGCGGGTAGGCAATTGTTCCCGCTCCAGCGCCTTTTCCAGCACAAAGCGGATGGACTGGTCATCGTCTACGATCCAAATTGGCTTCATGGCTTGCTTCACCTCAGTTCAGGCGCCGCCGGTCAGGGCAGCGGAATCAATATCTTGAAATCGGTACGCCCGGGCTCGCTATCGCACTCGATCAGGCCACTGTGTTGCTGTACAAAGGTTTGTGCCAGCGTCAAGCCCAGCCCCGAACCGCCTTCGCGTCCTGAAACCAGGGGATAAAAGATCCTGTCCTTGATCGAGTCCGGTATTCCGGGCCCGTTGTCAATGACATGCAATTCCAGTGCCAGCCGGTTGCGCTGCCGGCCAAAAGTAGCCTGTCGTGCAACCCGGGTGCGCAGGGTGATCCTGGCGTCACCGTCATTGATGCGTGCAGAAAGCGCCTGGCAGGCGTTATGGGCAATGTTCAGTACGGCCTGGATCAATTGCTCGCGGTCGCCTCGAAACTCCGGCAAAGAAGTATCGTAATCGCGCACCAGCTGCAGCCCCTTGGGAAATTCAGCCAGGATCAGCGAGCGCACCCGTTCGCACACTTCGTGAATGTTGACATCGCCCACCAGGTGCGGTCGTCGATGCGGCGCCAGCAGCCGGTCCACCAGGGTTTGCAGCCGATCGGCTTCATGGATCACCACCCGGGTGAATTCCTTGAGACTCGGATCGATTTCGGTTTCCAGCAGTTGTGCCGCGCCACGTATGCCACCCAGCGGATTCTTGATTTCATGAGCCAGATTGCGGATCAGCTCCTTGTTGGCCTGGGCCTGATCCAGTAAGCGCTCCTCGCGTTCCTGTCGAGCCTGCTGTTCCAATGGCAGCAATTCAACGATTCGTTCATCGGCCAGTTCACCCTGGGTCAGGATCACGTGTACAGGCAATGGATCGCGCTGGGCGCGCGCCAGCAGGGCTTCAAAGCGCAGGGTGGCAAAGCCATCCTGACCCATGCCGGTCAGGGCCTGGCGCCAGGGTTTTGGGTCGACAAAGGTCAGGGCCAGGTCAGATCCGAGCAGACTACGGCGCGAACTGCCCAGGGCATCTTCCAGAGAGGCGTTGGCAAACAGCAGCCTTCCATCAGCCTGCACGACGGCCAGCAGGCTGGCCAGCAGATCGAAGGCGTCAAAACGGAGGTCAGAGACGGCGGGCTTTCTCAAGCTTCCTATTTTGACGCAGGAAGCCGACCAATCTCGCGCCGGATCCCTGCAATATCACTCTCCACCCTCTCAATATCGGCCTTGAGATTGGCCACCCGATCCAGGTATTTCTGGTAGTTGCGGGTTTCCGGGCCCAGCCTTTCAGGCTCACCGTTGTTGTATTCCCTGAGCAATTCCTCACGCCGGGACTCTGCCTTGACCAATTCCTCCTGCAGGATGCGGCGCGCATCACTGTCGCGCTGGCGTTGCCCGCTGTTGTCGACGCGAGGGGCTGCAGCTTGCGGCTGAGCGGCGGGCGAAGCAGCTGGCCTCTGAGCAGGCACTACCGTCAGGTTGCCGCCTGAGATCAGCCGGCATGAAGCTTTTTGTTCATCGCTTGGCTTGTTGGTGTACTCGTTGCCGCAGCGGTAGATGCGTTCCTGCGCCAGCACCGATGCAGCTGGTACAAGAAATCCGGCAAGCAGGACAAGGGCGAGTCGAGGCGGGTGCAGCATGCAAAAAGGATACACCAGAAAAAAGGGCGGCTGTGACCAGCCGCCCTTGGCATGACGGTACTTGCGATTACAGCGAGTAGTACATGTCGTACTCCACCGGGTGCGGCGCCATGCGGAAGCGGGTCACTTCGCCCATCTTCAGCTCGATGTAGGCATCGAGCATGGAGTCGGTGAACACGCCACCCTTGGTCAGGAAGGCGCGGTCCTTGTCCAGATACTCGAGGGCCTGATCCAGGCTGTGGCACACGGTAGGCACCAGCTTGTCTTCTTCCGGCGGCAGATGGTAGAGGTCTTTGCTCGCGGCTTCACCCGGGTGAATCTTGTTCTCCACCCCATCCAGACCCGCCATCATCAGGGCCGAGAAGCATAGGTAGGGGTTGGAGGAAGGATCGGGGAAGCGCGCCTCAATGCGGCGGCCCTTGGGGTTGGCCACGAACGGGATGCGGATCGAGGCGGAGCGGTTGCGCGAGCTGTAGGCCAGCTTCACCGGCGCTTCAAAGCCTGGCACCAGGCGCTTGTAGCTGTTGGTGCCAGGGTTGGTGATGGCGTTCAGGGCGCGGGCGTGTTTGATCACACCGCCGATGTAGTACAGGGCGAAGTCGCTCAGACCCGCATAGCCGTCGCCAGCGAACAGGTTCTTGCCGTCCTTCCAGATCGACTGGTGCACATGCATGCCCGAGCCGTTGTCGCCAGCATAGGGCTTGGGCATGAAGGTGGCGGTCTTGCCATAGGCATTGGCCACATTCCACACCACATACTTCAGCAACTGGGTCCAGTCGGCGCGCTCCACCAGGGTGCTGAACTTGGTGCCAATTTCGTTCTGGCCAGCGCCAGCCACCTCATGGTGGAACACTTCAACCGGAATGCCCAGCGACTCCAGAATCAGCGACATCTCGGCGCGCATGTCCTGGGTGCTGTCAACCGGAGGCACCGGGAAGTAGCCACCCTTGACGGTGGGGCGGTGGCCACGGTTGCCGCCTTCGAGCTGCTTGCCGCTGTTCCAGGGGGCTTCGTATTCATCGATGGCGAACATCACATTGCCCGGCTCATTGGACCAGCGCACGCCATCAAAGATGAAGAATTCGGGTTCGGGTCCGAAGAAGGCCGTATCGCCCAGACCAGAAGCTTTCAGGTAGGCTTCAGCGCGCTTGGCGATCGAGCGCGGGTCGCGGTCGTAGGATTTGCCGTCGCTGGGCTCGACCACATCACACTGCAGGAACAGGGTGGTTTCTTCAAAGAAAGGGTCGATGTTGGCGGTGTTGGGGTCGGGCATGAGCTGCATATCAGAAGCTTCAATGCCTTTCCAGCCCGCGATGGAGGAGCCATCAAACGCGTGGCCACCAGTGAATTTGTCTTCATTGAAGGCGGAAATTGGCACGGTCACGTGCTGTTCCTTGCCACGGGTGTCGGTGAAGCGGAAGTCTACAAACTTGACTTCGTTGTCTTTCACCATTTTCATCACGTCTGCGACGGTCTTGGCCATCAGAGATTCTCCTGGTTGGATGGGTTAAAAGTTGCCAGACATGGGATGCAGAATCCATGCCAGCCAAATTGATTCGTCAGAAGGCGAAAACCAGTATTTTGCCTGCTTATTGTTCTTGATTTGTCGTGCCTTGCAGGAAAAATCGGTGTTTCGGCCCGAAAAACTTATCATTTTGGTGCAATTCAAGTTGCACCAAAATAGTGCAATCTTTAGCGACGCACCAATTCGGGGCCTAAGCGACAGCCCTGATTTTGCAATCCCAGGACCAAGGCGGGGAAGGTCGAGCTCACATCATCCGGCGGCCCCTTGATGCCCAGTTCGATATGTTTGCCATGTTCGGGGTGATCCACACTGGGCAGGCTAAAGACCTTGACCGCTGGAAATTTGCGCTCGATATCTTCCATCAGCGGAGTAAGCGAAGCCTCAATGGCGCCGTACACAATCACCGATTGCTCCATCCAGGCGTCTTTTTTGAACAGGTGTTGATAACGGTTGTCCAGCACCCACTCCACCATTGGCCAGGCCATGACTGGAAAGCCGGGTACAAAGTGCACAGCGCCTTGCCCCCCTGGAGAAGCGCAGCTGAACCCGGCAATCTTGTTGTAAGGATTGGGGATGATTTCAGCGCCCACGGGAAAAACGCCCATATTGAGTCGGTGGATGTTGTCCGCCCGCTCCGGCTCGTAGGGCAGACCTTGCTCGCGTGCCACATCCTGCATGCGCTCGCGAATCAGCGCTTCAGCTTGCGGGTGCAGGGCCAACGCCACACCCAGGGCGCGTGCGGCACACTGTCGTGTGTGGTCATCTGGGGTGGCGCCAATGCCGCCGCAGGAAAACACCACATCGCCCGAGGCAAAGGCACGCGCCAGCGCCTGGGTGATGCGCTCAGGATCATCACCCACATAGTCGGCATGCGCCAATTGCAGGCCACGCGCGCCGAGCAATTCGATCACTTTGGGCAGATGCTTGTCGGTGCGCTTGCCCGATAAGATTTCGTCCCCGATGATGATCAGGCCGATTGAGGGGATGGATTCAGGGCGGAGGGACATCATCAGGATCCTGTTGAGGTGGGGCTAGCGCAGTGTTGTTGGGTACGATCAGCTCGGCGCGCAACTGGGAGAGAGCAGATAGACAAAAGTGTGCAAACCAGAGAGCGGAAAAAGCAAAAACAAAGGTGTAGATCCAGATGGCCACAGGTATCAGCAATGGGGCGAGCACGATCGCCATGGCGCCCAAAGTCCAGACAGCCCCGGGGGCAGCACCCAGATAGCCAGTCAGTACACCGATGGCCAGCAGTCCGAGCCGGTGCCGACGCAGGATGGCCAGTCGTTCATCACGGCTGGCATGCTCGGCCAGTACATCAAAGACCATCACCCGATAGGTCAGCCAGCCCCAGATCAAAGGCGGCAGCAACATCACCAAGGGGGGAATCAGCCATAAGGGCATCGAGATCAGAAGGGCCAGCGCTGCCATCAGGGAGGCGCTCAAGCCCAGCAGCACACTAGCCATCAGGCCACCACCGCGCAGGCGCGACAGCGTGGGAAAACGGCGCTCGGCCACCAGCGCAACCAGCGCTGGCGTCATGAACCATGACACCGCCAGCAGGGACAGGACTGTCACCAGTGGCAAGGTCAGCAACAAGAGCAGCAGTGGCGCCAGCACATTGCGCAGCTTGCTGGCACCCAGTCCTTCGAGCAGGCCAAGCAAGTGATCCAGGATGGCCTGGTTGCTCAGCCATTGCTGAATCCAGTTCACCGAGGTTTCCCAAAACAGGTAGAGCAAGCCGCCAGTGACCCCGATCAGCAATAGCAGAGGAAGAATAGACAGGGCCACCACGCGGGGTCGCAAACTATAGGCCAGGGCCCGCCAGAAAGAGTCAAACAGGAGGTTCATGCGGGCTCAAGCATACCGAAGGATGCGGCCTTCATTGCTCACCTCGTGTCAGGCGCGACCGGCCAGCCTTTTCAGGCCAAGCCATTGCTGCGCCCAGAAACCACGCCCATAGTTTCGGCCCTGCTCCACCTGATCGCGTACGCCAGTCGGGTCGTAACGCCGGTCAAAGCTGGCAGTACCAAACAGCATGTCCCACCAGGGCAAGAGAACGCCAAAATTGTGGCCGCCCAGACGGTGCAGCTGACCGGCTTGATCCAGGTAGGCGTGCCTGCCGTCCGGACCTGCTGGCGATTCGTGTCCAAAGCCGATGCTGTGGTGCCGCCGGTGAAAGTGCGGGCTGATCCACAAACGCTCGCCGATGGCGCCAAAAAATAGCCGCACATTGGCATGCTGCAGGCTTTCGCTGAGCTGGGTGATCACCACAATCAGCACAAACTGGGCGGGGGCCACGCCAATCAATTGAGCCACCATGGCCAGCAGGCAGGCATGCAGCAGGTCGTCGAGCAGGTGGTTGCGGCTGTCGCTCCACATGGTCATGTCCTGCTGCGAATGATGCAGTGCATGCAATTGCCACCACCAGTCCAACTGATGCTGAGCACGGTGGATCCAGTAGCCGATGAAGTCCAGAATCAGCAGATACAACAATAAGCTCACCACTGCCTGGTCAGTGACGCCGGGCCACAACTGGTCCAGGTGCCAGGTGCTCACCCCCACCATGCGCAAGGCGCCAAACACCTGATCCAGCAGCGGCATCACGGTCAGCATCAGGGCCAGCCGGAACAGGCCCAGCCGATGGATCAGGGTGTACAGAATATCGGTCCGCACCGCCGAGGGATCAGCGATCTTCTGGGCCGGTCGCCAGCGTTGCAAGGGCCCGACCACAACCAGCAGCACCAGCAGCTCCAGGCCGCCAATCAGCAGCCAGGCGGTCGCGCTGTAAGCTTCCTCCAGGCGATTGGAGAATCCCAGCCCAAAAACCAGCGGTTGCACCAGACCCTCGTACAGCTTTTGCTGAACGGCATTGAAAATCTCGACCAAGCTGTCCATGGCTTATTGTGTGCCAGTTGGGGCGGGGAGTTTGGCCAATCCTGGGGGGCGTTTGGCCTGGGCAATATGGTTGCGAAAAGCGGGATGCGTGCGCAGGGTGGCAAAACACAGGCCACGCTTTTTCAGCCCCACGATCAGCGGCTCCAGGACTGCCGGTGCCCAGGCTTCGCGGCGCGACCAGATACCCAGGTGGGCCACAAGAATGTCTCCAGGCTGAATCTTGCGCAGAGATTGTTGCAACAGCATCGCATTGCTGTAGCGCTCGCTGGGAAGTTCGTCGCCCAGGAATCCAGCGTCTGACCAAGCGACATGGGCATAGCCGCAGGCCAGCGCCGTGCGCAACAGGGCGGGTGAAGTCTTGCCGCCCGGGGCACGAAACAGCGGCAAAACTGCCCGCCCGGTGAGCTCTTCGAGCCGATGAGCAGCCGCATCAATCTGTTGACAGTATTGTTGCCCCTGCATGACCAGATCCTGGCCCTTGTGCGGACCCGCAGAGGGGCGGACTCGAAATCCCATTGCCTGTTCGGGCAGGTCCCCTCTCCAGTAGACATGGTCCATGGTGTGGGAAGCGAACTCGTGGCCTTCAACTGCGCGCGCTTTCCACCAGGCAGCCCAGTGCTGTCCCAGGCTGCCATCGCCAGCCTGGGTAGCTTCGTTGGCGGCAAAAAAAGTTACCTGTACCTGATGCTTATTCAAGACGTCGGCAATCAGGGGGGCCACGCCCATATGCCCAGTGTCAAAGGTCAGATAGACCGGCTTGCTGCAGGCGCTGGCGCTTTCAGCCTGGACAGACTGTCCGAAGACGGCCAGGCTGGCCACAGTCAACAAGCCCCAGCGCATGAGTTTATTGACGCGGTGCATGGTCCAGCGTCCAGATGCCATGGGGTGAATTGCCCACCTTGACCTGGCGAACAAGCTGACGCGAGGCGGTATCAATGACGCTCAGCTTTTTGGCCCAACGCGAGGTGACCAGGATCAATCGGCCATCCCGGGTGATTTCCATATCGTCCGGTCCACCAGGCCCCGGGTAAGTGTCCACCACCTTCAGGCGCAGGTAGTCGATCTTGCTGATCGTGTTGGCAACCCGGTTGCTGACCAACACATGGCGGCGGTCGCCCACTGCTCGAAAGGAGTGCGCGCCCTTGCCCGTGCTGATGCTCTGAAGCCTGCGGGGTTGATCGGTGCTCACATCGAATACTTCCACCGCATTGCTGCCGGTAAGTCCCACCAGCAGGGTGCGATCGTCCGGCGTGCCGAAAACATCGGCAGGCATGGGCCCGGTCTTGATTCGCCACTTGAGCGACTGGGTGGCCAGATCGATGGCCACCAGTTCATGGCTATCTTGCATGGTGACGTAGACGGTGGTGCTTTTGCTGTCAATCCAGAGATGGCTGGGCGTCTTGCTGCTGGCAATGCGCTTGACCAGGGAAAGATTACTGCCGTCCCAGTGATAGAGGTCCACATGGTTGAGGCGATTGCCTGCAGTCACAAACCACTTCATATCGGGGGAAAAACGCAAGTGGTAAGGATCGACGATGCCGCGCACTGTACGCTGCAGTTCGGCTGTTCGTGGATCGACAAAGCTGAGGGAGTCGCTGGCGGCATTGGCGATGATCAAGGATTTTTCATCGGGCGTCAGGTACAGGTGGTGTGGCTCTTTGCCAGTAGGAATACGCTTGACCTCGGTCCAGCTTGCTGGATCAATGACACTGACATTGGCATCCAGCGAATTGAGCACAAAGATGGGCTGCGCCCATGCCAGGGTTGGCACAAGCAGCAAGCAGGCCCCAAGCCTGCAAAGAAGCCGGCGCGTGGCGGGAAGCAGAAGGGCGTTAATCACGTAGCGGCAGACTGGGCAAAGCAAGATGTTTTGGTCAACAGATGCACAGGCCAGAGTTTACCGATGCGCTGATGGCCTATGTTTCTTGCGGGCACTCATGGGCCAATGCTGGCCAGATCCTCCCGGCTGAGCCAACGCCATTGGCCGGGAGCCAGATCAGCAGGCAATCGCAATTGTCCGATCTGGGATCGGTGCAAGGTTTCCACACGGTTGCCCACGGCGGCCAGCATGCGCTTGACCTGATGGTATTTGCCCTCAGTCAGCGTCAAGCGCAAATGGTGGTGGTCAACAGCGCGGCAATCTGCTGCTTTGACGGGTTTGGGGCTGTCATCAAGCACCACGCCATCGAGCAGGCGCGAGACCTGCTGCTCGTCCACCGCGTGTTTGGTGCGGACTTCGTACACCTTGGGAATATGGTGGCGCGGCGAGCTCATGCGGTGGATGAACTGCCCATCATCGGTGAGCAGCAAGAGGCCGGTGCTGTCCTGGTCCAGTCGCCCTACCGCTTGGACGCCCTGGATCGCCCCTTTTTGCGGCCGCTGGCGCAGCGGGCCGGGCAGCAGGGAATAAATGCTGGGCCAAGTCGAGGGTTTCTGGGAGCATTCGGTTCCAGCAGGCTTGTGCAGCATCAGATACGCCTTGGCGTGGTAAGCCCATTCCGTGCCCTGAACCCGAAAGCGCAGATTTTCCGGGGAGAAGTCTTGCGAAGCATCGCCCACTCCAAGCCATGCTGTTATCTCCGGATCAAACACTTCCACCCGCCCCTGCTGCACCAGGCCGGCACAGACCCGGCGAGTACCAAAGCCTTGCGAGAAAAGAATGTCTTGCAATTGCATGAGGTGAATCAATCGGGGCGGAAGACTTCTAGGCTCAAATGGTGCCGCATCTGGCGCAGGTCGCGGTGCTCTGGATACAAAGAAATCAGACCAGGCAAGAAGGCCGATGAAGGAAAAAAAGTGTACTCGCTGGCAGGCCAGACTGATTGCCTTTCTGGCATGTCTGGCCCATGCAGGCCTGACCTTGGCTGTCACGCCAGCCTGCACCATGGACAAAATGCAGCTGATTGTGCCGGATGCGCGGGATGCAGAAGATGTGTGTCTTGGCGCAGCCAGGGTCGTCACCTTTTTTGCGGAGCATGGCCTTGCAATGAAAGAGCCAGTTCACTTGGAGGTGCGTGATCGCCTGCCACCAAACTCGTCGGCTACCGCCGCTGGCATATTCCTCGCAGAAAAAGGGCAGGTATTCATGCTCTCTTACAGCGCATTTCGCAAGTTTGGCCACTGGTTCAACACGCCAATCAGTCGGGGTCTCTACCAAAGCCTGGCGGCGCACGAGATTGCGCATGCGATAACCAGCGCCCATTTTCAGCGGGACAAACCCAGCGTCCACGCCCGGGAGTATTTTGCCTATGTGGCGCTGTTTGCCACCATGCCAGAGTCCTTGCGCGAGCGTATCCTGAAAACCCTACCGGGTCAGACCTTTGACGATGAGAGCCGCCTCTCACTCATGGTCTATCTGATGGATCCGATGTTTTTTGGGGCGCAGTCCTATCGCCACTACCTCAATATGAACCCGGTTCAGCGCAAAGCCTTTTTCTTGGCGGTGCTGGATGGGAAAGCCTTGGCCGAATGACATGGGGTTGCAGGCTCAAGCCCAACCGGATGCCCAACCCTTGGCCGGTGCCGCGCCGGCGATGCTGCTTGTTTATAATTCAATTATGAACGAACTGGTACGTTTTTCCCCCAAAGGGTCTCGCCGGCAAACCAAGACCGGCGTGCGCACCAATGACCCTCAGCGGACCATGGCCAATATCCTTGAGGTGGCCATGGCCGAGTTCGGCGAAAAAGGGCTGGCGGGAGCGCGAATTGACGAGATCGCGGCAGCCACCGACACCAGCAAGCGCATGATTTACTACTACTTCGGTAGCAAGGAGGGCTTGTACACCGCGGTGCTGGAGGAGTCCTACAGGCGCATGCGGCAAAACGAAGCCTCGCTTCATCTGGAAGACCTGGAACCGGTGGAAGCATTGAGCAAACTGGTGGCATTCACTTTTGACCACCACAATGACAACGAGACTTACATTCGCACGGTCATGTCAGAAAACATGAACCGTGGCCAATACATGGCCAAGAGTAAGTTCATGCAGGAACTCAATGTGCCGGCTATCAGCTCTATTGCACAGATCTATGAGCGAGGCGTTGCCTCAGGGGTGTTTCGTCCTGGATTGGACCCGCTGGATATCCATGCCACGATCTCGGCTTTGGCATTCTTCAATGTGTCCAACCGCCACACTTTTGATCTTATTTTCAAGCGCGACGGGCGTTCCCAGCAGGCGCATGCCAAAAGACGCGCCAATGTGGTCGAGTTGATACTTCGCTATCTCCGTGCCGACAAGTCCCCGAACTGGGCTATCTAGACTTCAAGAGTCTAGGGTTTTCACCTAGTAAATAAATCCCCTTTCTTGGCTTTTTGCCTTGACGACACTAACCAGTTTGTTCAAAATCCAAAAAACTAACCGGTTTGTACAATAAACTAACTAAAACGTTAAGTTTTCACACCCTATTCGCTGTCACCGTCCCTTCCTTAGAGCAATCACCGTGAATAAAACCACTAGGAGAACATTTTGGCTGGCATGTTGATGAGAACTAATCCAGAGGATGTTGAAGCTGTTCTCGAAGATAAGCTTCCAGGGTACTCAGGCTATCTTGAAAAGCTGATCTTGAATGGGTTCGGTGCGACCGCCAGTAAAAAAAATGTGAGTGGGTCACCGCGGACCGCAAGGTCAATCCGAACCGAAATGGTGATCAAAAAACGTGAACAAGACGGCCGCAACCGTAGCCGTTGATGCGCCTTATCAAAAAATTCATCAAAAGCAATTCAAAGTCCTAGGAGATACAACGATGGTAAATAAAGTCGCACTGATTTTTGGCAAAGATGCCAGCACCCTCGCCATTTCAGCTATGAAGATGGCCGATTTGGGTTTCAATGTGGCTTATACCTACGAGGGCGACACGCCACCAGTTCCTGCGCGCATGTTCGGCGTCACGCTCAAGGGTTACTGGGTCAAAAATTACCAGTCAATAAAGGCGGAACAGATCGTTGACCAAGTGCAGCGGGACTTTGGCGCCTACCCCCAATGTGTGATTGACAGGCCTTTGGCCAGTCTCGCTGTGTGATCTGACCGAAAGCGACAAAGCCCTGATCCTATAGGCAAGCGGGCAGTTGCGAAATATCGAATACACGTAAACATCTGCCATTCAGGCTTAGACATCGGGAAGTGTTGTTAAAACTTTCCCAAATGACCTGGATTGATTTGCCTGGTCGAGCCCTAGACCTGTGAAGTCTTCAGCAAATCAGCCAGCAGGCGGACGACATGAAGTGCCTGGCGCTGGGTGCCATCGGTAATCTGATGGCGGCAGCTGGTGCCGTCTGCCACCACAATCGCGTCTGGCCTGGCCCGCACGGCAGGCAGCAGGGCCGCCTCGGCCATCTGCATGGACAGTGGGTAGTGTTCAGCCTCGTAGCCAAAGCTGCCCGCCATGCCGCAGCAGCTGCTCTCGATCAGCTCGGGTTGCACGCCAGGAATCAGGCGCAGCACCTCCAGCACAGGTGTGATCGCTTCAAACGCCTTTTGGTGGCAGTGCCCGTGCAACAACACCGGCTGATGGGGGGCGCGCAGGCGGGCCTGCAGGCTGGCCAGCTGACCAGCTTTGGCTTCGCGTGCCAGGAACTCCTCCAGCAGCAGGGCCTGTCGCGCGACGGTCTGCGCCGGCTCGCCCAGGCCCATCACCAACAGCTCGTCGCGCAAGGTGAGCAGACAGGAGGGCTCCAGACCAACGATGGCGATGTTCTTCTCTGCAAAAGGCAATAGGTTGTCGACCAGCTCGCGCGCCTTGGCACGGGCCTGCTCCACCATGCCCACCGAGAGGAAGGTGCGACCGCAACACAGGTGCTTTCCGTCGGGGTTTTGCTTGCTGGCTACATGCACGGAATAGCCTGCGGCCTGCAGGACGCGCAGAGCGGCGTGCGCGTTGTCTGACTCAAAGTAGCCATTGAAAGTGTCGACGAACAGCACCACCGGGCGCTCGGCTGCCAGCACCTCGGTGCGTGAGGCCCCGTGTCCGGGGCTGTTGAAAAAATGCTTGCGCTTCCATTGCGGCAGACGCCGGCGTGCAGAAAAGCCCAGGAGCTTCTCGCTCAGGGCCGCCATCAGCGGCAGCTGGTCGCGCAGGTTGAGCAGCGGGGCCAGTCGTGCCGCCAGATGAGCATAGTCTGGCAATCGCCCAATCAACTTGTCTTTCAGGGTGTGGCCATGGCGGACTTTGTCATGCTGCAGGTGCTCGATCTTGAGCTTGGCCATGTCCACGCCTGTAGGGCAGTCACGACGGCAGCCTTTGCAGCTGACGCAAAGCGCCATCGCTTCGCGCACTTCTGCGCTGGCCAGGGCGTCACCGCCGTTCAGGCCTGCAATCTGGCCTGACAGGGCCAGTCGCAAGGTGTTGGCGCGGCCGCGGGTGGAATGTTGCTCGTCGCGGGTGACCCGGTAGCTCGGGCACATGGTGCCGGCGTCAAACTTGCGGCAATGCCCGTTGTTGTTGCACATCTCGATGTGCTTGGCCAGGCCCTGGGCAGGGTCGCCGCCGGAGCCGGGTGCGCTGGTTTGCTCGGTCACCGGGTTGTTCTGCACATTCCAGGCGCTCCAGTCGAGCACCGGTTGCAAGGGCACCACCTTGTAGGCAGGCGGGAAGCGCATCAGGCCGGTGTCGTCCATGCGCGGTGGGTTGATGACGCGTTGCGGACTGAGCATTTGATTGGGGTCGAAATGCTGCTTGATGGTGGCAAATGCTTGGGTCAGTTGCGGGCCAAACTGCCACTCGATCCATTCGCCCCGGCAAAGTCCGTCGCCATGCTCGCCGCTGTAAGCGCCCTTGAATTGGCGTACCAACGCGCTGGCTTCCTCGGCAATCGCACGCATTTTTTTGGCGCCGTCACGCCGCATGTCCAGGATCGGGCGCACATGCAGGGTACCCACCGAGGCATGGGCGTACCAGGTACCGCGGCTGCCATGTTTGCTGAACACTTCGGTCAGCGCATCGGTGTACTCGGCCAGGTGGGGCAGCGGCACCGCACAGTCTTCGATAAAGCTCACCGGTTTGCCGTCGCCACGCAGGCTCATCATGATGTTGAGGCCGGCCTTGCGCACCTCCCACAGGTTTTTCTGCGGCGCATCGTCCAGCATCTGCACCACGCTGCCGGGCAGACCCAGCTCGCCCATCAGGTCGACCAGCTCCTGGATCTTGGGGGCGATGTCGGCCTTGCTCTGGCCGGAGAACTCGACCAGAAGAATCGCTGCGGGCTTGCCGCCATTGATGGCGGGGGCCAGGGCGGTGCGGATGGTGGGGGCAAAGGCCGGGTTTTGCAGCGAGAGCTCGATCATGGTGCGATCGACCAGTTCCACCGCGGTGAGCGCACCCGCTTGCATGTTGTGACCGAGCTTGACGATATGCTGGGCACTGTCCATGGCCTGAAAAAAGCTTGGAAAGTTGACCACGCCCAGCACCTTGGCGCGTGGCAGTTCGCTCAGGGCGAGGTCGAGCGAACGGGTCAGCGCCAGCGTGCCTTCGCTGCCCACCAGCAGATGGGCCAGGTTGACTGCGCCATCGGTGGTGTAGGGCTTTTCGCTCTGGCTGTGAAAAATGTCCAGGTTGTAGCCAGCCACCCGGCGCAGCACCTTGGGCCAGCGGGCTTCGATCTCGCTGCGCTGGGCGGCGGCCAGATCGCGTACAAATTCGCCGATCGCGCGTACCCGGCCACTGGCTGCATCAAAGCGGCCGAAATCCAGCAGATCGCCATCAGGCAGCCAGGCCTGAACGCCCAGCACGTTGTGCACCATATTGCCGTAGGCAATCGAGCGGCTGCCGCAGGAGTTGTTGCCCGCCATGCCGCCCAGGGTGGCTTGCGCGCTGGTTGATACATCCACCGGGTACCACAGGCCGTGCTGCTTGAGCTGCGCATTCAAGTGGTCCAGCACCAAACCCGGCTCCACCCGGGCGCGTCGCTCAGCGACGTTGAGGTCGAGCACCTGGCGCATGTGCTTGCTGTGGTCGATCACCAGGCCGGCGCCCACCGTCTGGCCGCACTGGCTGGTGCCGCCGCCGCGCGGCACAATCGGCACCCCCAGGTCGCGGCAGATGTCCAGCGCCAGGCGCACATCGGCCGCGCTGCGCGGCAGAAATACGCCAATTGGCATCACCTGGTAGATCGAGGCGTCGGTGGCGTAGCGGCCGCGGTCAGCCGGGCTGAACAGCACCTCGCCCTGGGTTTCGGCATGCAGACGCGCGGCCAGTCGGCCTGCGACTTCATTGCTCAGGCGGGAGACAGTCTCGTAGGTGGGCAGCACCCCCGATGGTAGGGGGGCATTCATCTGGCGACTTGGCTGGAAATGGTGTTGGCAGATCGCAGCAGTTCCAGCACCACATCGCGCTTGTGTTCCAGGTGGGCAATCAGTTCGGTGCGCAAGGCCGCACCATCGCGCTGTTCAAGCGCTTCGATCATGCGTTCATGCTCCTGCAACGCGCGCGCCCATTTCTCTCCATCCTGGTTGGAGCGAAAGCGTAGCGCCTGCAGGCGCGCATTGACCTGGTTGTAGGTGGCAGTGAGCACCGGGTTGCGTGCCGCCGTGTTGAAGGCCCGGTGGATGGCGGCATTGAGCCGGTAATAAGCCGACAGATCCCTTCGCATGAAGGCGGCCTTCATCTCAAAGTGCATAGCCTGTATCTCGGTAAGTTCGGCTTCGGTGACCCGTTGCGCAGCCAGTTCGCCAGACAGACCCTCCAGACCCGCCATCACCTCAAAGGTATCCAGGATATCGGTTTCATCCAATTGCACCGCGATCGCCCCGCGGTTGGGCAGCAATTCCACCAATCCTTCAGCGGCCAGAGTCTTGATGGCTTCGCGCAAGGGGGTGCGTGAAACATGCAGCGTCTCGCACAAGGCCCGTTCATTGAGCTTGGCACCGGGTGCGATCAAGCCTTCCACCAGCATCTGGCGCAGGCGCTGAGTGACCTGGCCGTGCAATGCCGCACGCGGGATGGTCAGGAGTTCTGCGGCCATAAAAAAGTTTTTGTATTCAATTTTTTTGCAATTTTAGGGCTAATACGGTTGACAATTCAACTTTGTATGCAAAAAATCCAGCATCTTTGATTCAAACCCTTGCTATGTTGACCACTGACTTTCACCCCACTGGCCGCCATTTCCTGCAAATTCCGGGGCCTTCCCCTGTGCCCGAGCGGGTGCTGCGAGCGATGAGCCTGCCCACCATTGACCACCGCGGCCCCGAGTTCGGCGCGCTGGGCCTCAAGGTCCTGGCAGGGATGCAGAAGATTTTCAAGACCCAGCACCCGGTGATGATTTACCCGGCCTCCGGCACCGGCGCCTGGGAGGCCGCATTGGCCAATACCTTGTCGCCGGGGGACCATGTGCTGATGTACGAGACCGGGCACTTTGCCTTTCTCTGGCATCGTCTGGCCACCCGCCTGGGCTTGAAGGCCGAAGTGATTGCCCTGTCCGGCATGGACCATGGGGTGCCAAAGAGCTGGCGCCGCGGTGTGCAGGCTGACCTGATTGAAGAGAGGCTCAAAGCCGACACCCAGCACGCGATCAAAGCAGTCTGTGTGGTGCATAACGAAACCTCCACCGGAGCGACCAGCAATATTGCGGCGGTTCGCAAAGCCATTGACGCGGCCAAGCATCCCGCGCTGCTGCTGGTGGACACCATCTCCGGCTTGGCATCTGCTGACTACCGGCACGACGAATGGGGCGTGGACGTCTCGATCAGTGGCTCGCAAAAAGGCCTGATGCTGCCCCCAGGCATGAGCTTCAATGCCATCTCACCCCGGGCGATCGAGGCCAGCAAGAGCGCCAAGCTGCCGCGTAGCTTCTGGGCCTGGGACGAAATCATCGAGATGAACAAAACCGGCTACTGGCCCTACACCCCCAACACCAACCTGATGTACGGCCTGAGCGAGTCGCTGGACATGCTGCTGGGCGAGGGTCTGGACGCAGTGCTGGCGCGCCATCAGCGCTGGGCTGCCGGCGTGCGTGCGGCGGTGCAGGCCTGGGGCCTGCCGATCCAGTGCGCCGACAGCCAGGTGTACTCTCCCATCCTGACTGGCGTGATCATGCCCGAGGGGGTGGATGCCGACGCAGTGCGCAAGCTGATCTGGGAGCGTTTTGACTGCTCGCTGGGCACCGGTCTGGGCAAGATCAAGGGCCGCATGTTCCGCATCGGCCACCTGGGCGACAGCAACGATCTGACCCTGATCGGCACCGTGGCCGGCTGCGAAATGGGGCTTAAACTTGCTGGCATCAAGCTCGCTGGCTCTGGGGTGCAGGCCATCATGGACCACTTTGCCAGCCACCCGGCGGCATTACCGCTGCAAAAAGCTGCTTGATTTTTTTGAGAGTACCGAGCGGCTTCATGCTGCCATGCATGAGGTTTAATTGACTGACAACAACCGAGGAGACTGACATGCAAACCAACCATCCAAATCCGCAGGAGTTGCGGGTGCGTATCCGTGCAGTGGCTGCTGCTGCCTTGCTAGGTGCTACCGGGCTGCTGGCCAGCACCGGCGTCTGGGCCCAGATCGAGATCAAGCTCGGTCACGTGGGCGAACCTGGTTCGATTTTCCAGAAAAGTTCCGACGAATTCGCTCGGCGCGCCAATGCCAAGCTCGGCAACAAGGCCAAGGTGGTGGTCTATGGCTCCAGCCAGCTCGGCGGCGACAAGGAGATG
>JAFMJA010000198.1 GCA_017853735.1 Burkholderiaceae bacterium
CTCCACCAACAAGGACCTGCGCGCCGCCATGGCAACGCGCGAGTTTCGCGAAGACCTGTATTTCCGCATCAGCACCTTCAAACTGAGTGTGCCGCCGCTACGCGAGCGCCTGGGCGACATCCTGCCCCTGGTGGCCGCCATGTTGCTGCAACATGGCAAAGAAGCTCACCCGCTGAGCGTGAGCGCCGAGGCGCAGGCTCTTTTGCTGGCTCATCCCTGGCCGGGCAATGTGCGCGAACTCGAAAATGTGGTTCAGCGTGCGCTGGTACTTTGCCCGGGCGAATGTATCGAGCCCGCACACCTGATGTTTGACGAGATGCATGCCGCGCCTGCTGCCAGGCAGTTGCCAGCAGCCAACCCCACTTTGGCAAACCACCCGCCTGTTCATGCGCCTGTTCATTCGCCTGCTCCCCTACCTGTCGCCCTAATCGCAGGCGAGCCGGCCACTCAGGCAGCTATTCACATTGATCCCCAGACTGTTGCACAGACAGAAACTTTACCGATATCCATGCCATTGTCGCCGTCTGCGCCCATGCGTCTGACCATGCCGATTGATACGCCAATGGCTACGCCAGACATGGGCACACATTCACCGCATGCCTTTGCCGGACTGGCTGCACAAATGCGCGTCCGGCCTGCAGCCAACCTGCACGCGGCAGTGAAGTCCAACGAGCTGCAGATGATTTTGGCCGCCATTCAAAGCACCGAGAGCCGCATCGAGGCGGCCAAGAAACTGGGCATCAGCCCGCGTACGCTGCGCTACAAGCTGGCCAAGTTCAAGGCCGAGCCCGCTGCGCAGGACACCGCCGCCAACGCCTCTGCCATCACCCCGGCCGCAGCGCCGCTGGCCTTTGCCATGGCCGGCTGATCAGGAGAACCCACATGGAACGCATCAATTCCCAAGCCAATATCCAGTCGATGCTGCAAACCCTGCGCGCCTACCAGGCCCAGGCCGCAGGCAGCAACGAAACCCTGGCACCCGGGGGCGACACCACGGTGGCTGCGCCCAAGGGCCAGCCCTTTATGGAGGCGGTCAAGTCCACCCTGAACAGTGTCAACGATCTGCAACTCAAGGCGCGCGATGTTTCCACCGCCTACGAGCGCGGCGAGGCAGTGCCGCTGACCGATGTGGTGCTGAGCATGCAAAAGTCCTCGATGGCCTTCGAAGCCACCCTGCAGGTGCGCAACAAGGTGCTCAAGGCTTACGAAGATATTTTGAACATGCCGGTATGAACCGGACCGCAGGACTCAGTCGCCCGATTTTGAAAGTTATTCGCTAGAAAGACCTACGCCATGGCAACCACCACAGCCCCCTTTCAGCCCGGACTGGCCACCGCAGATGCCGGCGCCGGCAGCGCGCTGGCCACCACCTCTGCGGGCGGCGTCGCCGACCCCCAAGCGCCAGGCACCGCCCTGACCGTGGCCGGCCCGCTCACCCCGGTGAAGAGCTTTCTCAACCAGCCTGAGATCAAGAAATACATTCCCCTGGTGCTGATCGCTCTGGCCATCGGCCTGTTTGTGCTGGTCTATGTGCTGGTCAACCAGCCGGCTTACCGGCCCATGGGCATGCAGATGAGCGATGCTGACCAGCAAGCCGCCATGGAGGCCTTGCGCCAGGGCGAGTTCAAGCCCAAGCTCGATCCCTCCAGCGGCCAGATCACCGTGCCCGCCACCCGCTACCACGAGGCCCGCATCTACCTGGCCTCCAAGGGCCTGCCCAAGGCGGGCAATACCGGCATGGAGTCGCTCAAGGAGCAGTCGGCCATGACCACCAGCCAGTTCATGGAGCAGGTGCGCTACACCACCGCCATGGAGCAGGAGCTGGCGCGCAGCATCACCTCGATCGATTCGATCCAGGGGGCCAGGGTGCACCTGGCCATGCCCAAGCAGTCGGCCTTTGTGCGCGACCGCACCCCGCCCAAGGCCTCGGTGGTGGTGACCACCCATCCAGGGCGGCAGCTTCAGCCCTCGCAGATCCAGGCCATCGTCAACCTGGTGGCCTCCAGCGTGCCGCTGATGTCGCCCGAGAATGTGGCAGTGCTCGACAACCAGGGCCGCCTCTACACCAACCCCTCGGGCGATGCCTCGTTGGGACTGAACGCCGCGCAGGCACAGCACAAGCAGAAGATGGAGGAGCTGTACCGCCAGCGCATCACCGAAATCCTGAGCCCCTTTGTAGGCGCCTCCAACATCACTTCGCAAGTGAATATTTCGCTGGACTTCACCCAGACCGAGGTGACCACCGAAGACTTTGACAACCGCGACAAGGGGCCCAAGACCCGCTCCGAAGCCCTGAGCGAAGACAAGAACACCAGCAAGACCCCCAGCGAGGGCGTGCCGGGCACCCTGTCCAACACCGCCCCGGTGCAGCCGCCCCCCGCCCCGCCGGTGGCACCCGCTGCTGCCAACGCCACCCAGAACACCACCGCCGGTGCGCCCGCCGCTAAAGATATGGTGACCACGGCCACCCAGCGCAGCACCCGCAATTACGAACTCGATCGCTCGGTGCGCCACACCAAGGTGGCCACCGGCACCGTGGAACGCCTGAGCGTGGCGGTGGTGGTCAATGAGCGCCCGCCCCTGCCTGGCGAGAAGAATGACAAGGGCGAGGCGGGACCCTCCAAGCCCAACCCCTACACCGAGGAAGAGCTGCAGCGCATGCAAAGTCTGATCCGCGGGGTGGTGGGCTTTAAGGAAGACCGTGGCGATGTGGTCACTGTGGTGCAAGCCAAGTTTGAGCCGGAAAAAGTGTTTGACCTGAGCCTGCCCTGGTACAAGGATGAGTTCATCATCAGCAGCGTCAAGAGTGGCGTGGTGGGCCTGATGTTCCTATCATTCCTGCTCATGGTGGTTCGTCCGGCAGTGATGCGTTCCATGGGCCTGCTCAAGACGCCCGAGGAGATTGAGGCCGACCGTATTGCCGCCCTGCCCAAAGTGCTGCCCGATGGCGAGCTGACCGACGAGGAGATGAACTCGATCCAGCTTGGCGAGGGCGAGACCCTGGAGCAGATCAAGGCCAAGCTCAAGCCCAAGAAGTCGAGCATCTCGATGGAGATGCTGGACACCGCCAACACCTATGATGACAAGGTGGCTCTGGTGCGCATGATCGTGGCGGAAGACACCAGCCGCGTGGCCAGCGTGCTCAAGGGCATGATCAAGTCGTCGATGTAAAGGAACAGCATCATGGCAGACAAAGATGTGATTGAACTGGAACCGGCAATGACCGACGCCCTGCGCGTCGAGCTGGAGTACATGTCGGGTGCGCAACGCGCCGCAGTGCTGATGCTGCTGCTGGGCGAGCAGCAGGCCTCGGAAATCATCAAATACCTCGATCCCAAGGAAGTCCAGGTGCTGGGCGGCTCGATGGTGTCGGTGTCCGATGTGTCACAGGAAGCGGTGAACGTGATCCTGGATGACTTTGTTGCCACCATCAAGAAGCAGTCCAGCCTGGGACTGGGCACCACCGAGTATGTGGAGAAGGTGTTCAAGCGCGCCCTGGGCGACGACAAGGCCGCCTCGGTGCTGGGCCGCATTCTGCCCGGCTCGGGTACGCGCGGCCTGGAGATCCTGCAGTGGATGGACGCCCGCGCGATTGCCGAGATGATCAAGACCGAGCATCCACAGGTGATTGCGATCATTCTGTCGGTGCTGGAGTACCAGGTGGCAGCCGATGTGCTGAACTTCCTGCCCCCATCCATCCGACCGGAAGTGATTCAGCGGGTGGCCTCGCTGGAGACAGTGCAGCCGCTGGCCATGGAGGAGCTGGAGTCGATCATGAAGAAACAGTTCTCCACCAATTCCACCGCCCAGTCTTCCAGCTTTGGCGGTATCAAGGCCGCAGCACAGATCCTCAACGCCACCAAGACCGAGCTGGAAAACACCATCATGGCTGGCCTGGAGAAGATCGACGCCGACCTGATGCAGCGCATCCAGGACAATATGTTCACCTTCGAGAACCTGGTGAGCGTGGACAACAAGGGCATCCAGGTGCTGATGCGCAATGTGGAGCCCGATTTGCTGATGGTGGCCATGAAAGGCGCCAGCGACGACGCGAAAAACCGCTTCTTCGACAATATGTCCGAGCGCGCGCGCGGCATGTTCCGAGACGATATGGAAGCCAAGGGCCTCATGCGCCTGGCCGATGTGGAAGAGGCGCAGAAGAAGGTCATGCGCATTGCGCGCAAGCTGTCCGATTCGGGCGACCTGGTCTTAGGCGGAGGAGCAGACTTTGTCTGATGCCCTCCTGTCTGGCAGCCAAGCAGCCGGCCCGAAGCTGGCCGCGGTGTGGCAGCCCGCGCCGGTGCTCAAGGCGCTGGCCAACCAGCGCTTTGTGCGGGTCAAGGACGCCAGGGGGCACACCTCGCATTTCACTCTCAGCTCATACCAGCATCTGAGCCAGGAGGCTCTCGGCCTGTCCAAACCCAACGGCAACGGAAAACAGGGCAGCCAAGCAAACCCGGTCAGCCTGGGCGCAACCCCAGCTGGGCCTGGCACCGGCGCTGCACCGCAAGAGCAACAAGCCCCTAGCCTGGACGCGCTGAGCCAGGAGGCGGTTGAAGCCATCCGCAAAGAGGCCTATGCCAGTGGCCTGGCCGATGGAAGGCAGGAGCAAATCCTGGAACGCGAAGTCCAGAAAAAAGCCAGCGAGGCCGAGCAGCGCGAACAAGAGGCGCAGCAGACCCAGGCGCTGCTGCAGAAAATTCAAGAGTCCATTGTGGGTCTGTATGACCAGCCCGATGCGCTGTATGAGCCGATCAAGCGGCTGGCGCTGCATCTGGCCGAACAGCTGGTGCTGGCCGAGCTCAGCCTGTCGCCTGCGGTGATCCAGGGCCTGGTGCAACGCAGCCTGGACACGCTGGAGCTGCCCGCCTCGGCCCAGGTGGTGGTGGACCTCAACCCCGATGACCTGGCCCTGTTGCTGGGATCGCTGAACGATAACAATAAGCCGGCCTGGCAGTTGCAGGCCGACCCCAGCCTGCAACCAGGCAGCGTGCGGGTGAGCGCGGACGACGCCATGGTGAGTGATCTGGTGGAAAACAGACTCGCTGGCATTGCCGCCAGCCTGCTCAAACAACCCCAACGCGCCCAGGCGCAGTCGGCCTTCAGCCCACAAAACCTGCAGTTGCGCAAAGCCAGCGCCGATGTGCAGGAAGTGCTGCCCCAGGCCTCGTATGAGCGCTTCCAGGCGCCAGCACGCGCCACGGAGCCCTCTCCCAGCACTGCCCCTGAATCTGAACTGATGCCCAT
>JAFMJA010000199.1 GCA_017853735.1 Burkholderiaceae bacterium
AGGACGGCTCTGATTATCAGTACACCCATCGCAACAAGCGCTCGATCACGCTCAACCTGAAAGAGCCCGAAGGCATTGCTGTTCTCAAGCGCCTGATCGGCACGGCCGATGTGGTGGTGGAGAATTTTCGTCCCGATGTGAAGTTTCGCCTGGGCATTGATTACGACACCTTGAGCAAGGAGCATCCGGGCCTGGTTTATGCCAGCATTTCCGGCTTTGGTCAGACTGGCCCGCTGGCGCAACGCCCAGGCTTTGATCAGATTGCGCAGGGCATGGGCGGTTTGATGTCGGTGACCGGTCAGCCTGGAGAAGGCCCGATGCGGGTGGGGATCCCGATTGCCGACCTGTGTGCGGGTATTTTTGCAGCCCAGGGCATTTTGGTGGCCTTGCTCGAGCGCCAGTCATCGGGCAAGGGGCAGTGGCTGCATACCTCGCTGCTCGAATCGATGGTGTATATGATGGATTTTCAGACCTCGCGCTGGCTGATCGACGGCGATATACCCACGCAGGCCGGCAATTTCCATCCGACCAGCATCCCCACCGGGGTCTACAAGGCACGCGACGGCTACATGAACATCGCGGTGTTCGGCTCCAAGATCTGGGAGCGTTTCTGCGACATTCTGGGGGCACCAGAATGGGTGAGTGACTCCAGATACCACGACAAGATGGGACGATCGGTCAACCGTGATTCGCTCAATGCCGAGATCAACCGTCGGCTGGCCACGCAAGACCGTGCTTACTGGGTGGAACGATTCAACGCGGGTGGTGTGGCTTGCGGGCTGATCAACAATGTGCAGGAAGTTTTTCAGGAGCCGCAAATCCAGCACCTGAATATGGTGAAAGCTGTGACCTCCAAGCACCATGGACCCCAGAGGCTGGTGGGTCAGCCGGTGCAACTGACCCGAACTCCCAGCACGATTGCGCGCGCTGCACCGAAGCGCGGAGAGCACAGCGAGGAAATCCTGCGTGAACTTGGACTGTCGCCAGCCGAGCTGGAACCACTGAAAGCCAAGGGAGTCTATTGACATGACGGCAATGATTTATCAGTCCAGCACCGAGCGGGTCAAGAGCTGGATGGCCGAGGACGGCAGCACACTGCATATCCAGTTCAACAACCCGCAACGCCACAACGCCCTGTCGGTGGATATGTGGGAAGCGGTGCCGCCCCTGCTGGCTCTGGCAGAAACTGATGAGCGTGTGCGACTGGTGGTGTTTTCCGGTGCGGGTGAGAAGGCTTTTGTATCTGGTGCCGACATCAGCCAATTCGAGGATATGCGTGCTGCTCGGGAGGCGGTGACCCGCTATGAGGCCATGGCCGAACAGGCCTTGAAGGGCATTCACGATTTCAGCAAGCCAACCCTAGCCTGCATCCGTGGCTGGTGCATCGGCGGAGGAATGAATGTGGCCATGAGTTGTGATATTCGAATTGCTGCCAGTGATGCCGTTTTTTCAATTCCTGCGGCCCGTCTAGGCCTGGGGTATCGCTATTCGGCCATGAAAAATCTGGTTGATCTTGTGGGCCCAGGAATGGCCAAGGATTTGTTTTTCACTGCCCGACGCATCGATGCCCAGGAGGCACGAAATATTGGGCTGATCTCGCGCATCAGCGCTCCAGAGCAAATGGAAGCACTGTTGGCCGAGTACACGCAGGCTTTGTCTGCCAACGCCCCCATCACAGTTCGTGCTGGCAAGGCGATTGTGGCGGAAATCCTCAAACCCTCGCCCGAGGTCGATCATGAAAAATGCCGCAGCCTGATTCGCGCCTGCTTTGAAAGCGAAGATTATGCCGAGGGTCGGCGGGCTTTCATGGAAAAACGCAAGCCAGTGTTCACCGGAAAGTGATAGGCCTTGCCCGATGTTGTCCTGACCGATCGATCGTCCTTATTAACTATGTAGCAGAACAAGGAGTTGGAAGTGAAATCCTATTGGATGGAAGTCAAAAGTGGGCAAGCAATCCTGGACTTGCGAGACATAGCCCAACCTGCTCCAGGGCCGGGGCAGTTGCTGGTGCGGGTCAGGGCAGCGGGTTTGAATCGGGGCGAATTTCTGTTTGGACACAGTTTGCATGCAAGTGGCGGCAAAGCCAAAGCCATTGGTATGGAGGCTGCGGGCGAAGTGTTGGCCTGCGGCGAGGGTGTCCATGGCTTCAAGGTCGGCGACCGTGTCATGGGGCGATGTCCTGGAGCCTTCGCCGAATGCGCTTTGATAGATCAGCGTGAAGCCATGCTGGTACCACCTCGCTTGAGCTGGGAGCAGGCAGCTGCCATCCCCCTGACTTTCCTGGTGGTGTATGACATCCTGGTCTTGAGAGGTCATCTGCAACCAGGCGAATGGGTGCTGGTCACCGGCATCTCTTCGGGGGTTGGTGTGGCATCCCTACAGATGGCCAAGGCCCTGGGTGCCAAAGTAATCGGTACATCTGGCTCACAGGATAAGTTGGACCGGTTGAAGGAACTGGATCTGGATTTGGGTTTGCGTACACGCAGTCCGGATTTTTACGACGCCATCATGAAGGCCACAGATGGTGAAGGGGTAAACCTTGTGGTCAACTGCGTTGGCGGGTCTGTTTTCGCAGAAACTGTGCGCTGCCTGGCTTTTGAGGGCCGTCTGGCCATCGTGGGCTATGTGGACGAAGTCATGAAGGCCGAGATGGATATTGAAACTCTGCACGCCAAACGGCTGACCTTGTACGGTGTCTCCAACCGCTTGCGCAGCCCAGCCCAGCGTGCACAGGGAGTGCCCAAGTTCAGGGAGCAAATCCTGCCCATGATCGAAAGCGGGGCGATCACTCCGCTGGTGGACCAGGTGTTTGCATTCGACCAGTTGCAGCAGGCCAAGGCCTGCATGGACGCCAACCAGCACTTGAGCAAAATTGTGCTCCTGGGCTCGCCTTGAGGAGTTGATGATGCGATCAAAGTTGTTGGCATGGGTAATCTTCACCCTGGCTTGGCAGGTCAATCCGGTCTCTGCGCAAGCGGCCTATCCGTCCAAACCGATCAAAGTGGTGGTGGGTTTTGCCCCGGGTGGTGCTGCAGACTATGTGGCACGTACTGTTGGTGAGCACCTCAGCCGTGCGCTTGGCCAACCCATCGTGATTGAAAACAAGGCGGGGGCTGGTTCCAGCATTGCGGCCGATTCAGTGGCCAAGTCTGCAGCGGATGGCTACACCGTGCTGATTGCCAGTCCCAGCAGCATTTCGGTCAATCCGGCTCTCAACAGCAAACTGGGTTACAAGCCCTCGGATCTGTTGCCGGTCAGCAAAATCACCGCTTCGCCCCTGGTGATTGCGGCTTTTCCAGGCGCAGGGATCAGTTCCGTGAAAGAGTTGATTGCCAAGGCAAAAAGTTCGCCCGGAATACTCAATTACGCCACCTCGGGCAATGGATCAGCACCGCATTTGGGCGCAGCCTTGTTCAGTCAGGTGGCTGGCATCCAAATGACGCATATCCCATTTCGCGGAGGCGGCCCGGCAATCCAGTCGGTGGTTGCTGGCGATACCCACCTAACTTTCGGCACACCGCCCTCGGTCTTGCCCATGGTGCAGGCAGGTCGACTGAAGGGGTTGGCGGTCAGCACACTGGAGAGAACTCCCTTGGTGCCCGACCTGCCAGGCATGCGGGAAGCGGGTTTGCCAGAGTTTGGCATCGAGTTTTGGTATGGCCTGTTTGTTCCAGCCGGTACAGCGCCAGCGATAGTCAACAAATTGTTCAGTGCTACCCAGCAGGCCATGCAGCAGCCATCAGTGAAGGCGGCGCTGGCGCGTGAAGGGACCGATGTTTCCGTCTCCGCATCGCCAGAGCAATTTGCCGCATTTCTGCGCGAAGATGAAAAATTCTGGGTCAAGCTGGTCAAAGATGCTGACGTAAAAATCAATTAGATACTCGACGGCCATCAGCCGGTGGACTGGCTGAATACGTAGATCGTCTGCTCTGCTGAAACCTGAGCAACCCAGACGGGTTCTACTGCAGCACCCGCCGGGGGTTCATCAGATTGTGAGGATCCAGAGCCTGTTTGATGGCTCGCATCATGCCCAGGGCCACGGGGGATTTGTAGTCGACCAGCTTGTCTGCCTTGAGGCTGCCTACGCCGTGTTCGGCTGAAATGGATCCGCCGTATCTGGCGACTGATTCATAGACCAGAGTATTGATTGGCTTTTCCTGTTCTTCCAGAAAACGGGCAGCATCCTTTCCTTCCGGGGCTTGTACGTTGTAGTGCAAGTTGCCATCACCCAGGTGCCCGTAGTTGACCAGCCGCGCGCCAGCAAAGTGCTTGAGGAGCAGGGCATCGGTCTCCTTCACAAATTCTGGAATCCGTGACACCGCAATCGAAATGTCATGCTTGATATTGAGGCCTTCCTCAGCCTGCGCCAAGGGGATGCTTTCCCGGATATGCCACAGCGCTTTTGCCTGGGTGATGTTTTCAGCCACCACTGCATCAGTAACACATGCCGCTTCCATGGCTGCTTGCAGCAGGCGTTCGAAGCATTCGCGGGCATGGGACTCGGACTCATTATCGGAATTTTCAAGAACCACACACCAGGGTGATTCCTTCCAGAAGGGTACGCGTTGCTGCGGATAGTGCTTGGCGACCAGGCTCAGCGCAAACTGCCCCATGACTTCAAACCCGGTCAGTCCGGCGCTGAGATGCCGGTGCGCCAAGCCCAGGAACTCCACCGCGGCATCCAAGGAAGGCACGGCGGCAAAGGCGGTGAGTTGGGAGACAGGAAGGGGATAGAGCTTCATGGTGGCGCCAGTGATCACCCCCAGGGTGCCCTCGGAGCCGATGAACAGGTGACGCAGGTCGTAGCCGGTGTTGTCCTTGCGCAGACCCGAAAGTCCGTTCCAGACCTCACCCTGGGCAGTCACCACCTCCAGCCCCAGGCAGAGTTCACGGGTGTTGCCATAACGCACCACCTGGGTGCCACCCGCATTGGTGCCCAGATTGCCGCCGATAGTGCAACTGCCTTCAGAGGCCAGGCTAAGCGGGAACAGGAAGCCAGATTTCTCGCATTCGTCCTGCAGGTTTTGCAGTACACAGCCCGCATCCACGGTGATGGTCAGGTTGCCCGCATCGAGTGCCCTGATTTTGTTCATGCGGCTGAGACTGAGCACCACCTGGGTGCCGCTGGCGTCTGGGGTGGAGCCCACCACCATGCCGGTGTTGCCGCCCTGCGGCACGATACTGATGCCAGCGGCAGCACAGGCTTTGATGACTCCTGCCACTTCG
>JAFMJA010000200.1 GCA_017853735.1 Burkholderiaceae bacterium
AAGACGCGGCCATGGCGCCAGAAGCTCAGGCTGGCGACCCCCGTGACCCACAGCAGGCCCAGCAGGGCCACCAGGGCGCTGACCTCGCTGAGCTGGTGTTTTTTCAGGGTGATGTTGCGGCTGAGTGCGCTGTAGATGCGCACCAGCTCATGCTCGGAAGTGGCGCGGAAATATTCGCCCCGGGTGATGCTGGCCACTTTTTCCAGCGCGGCCTCATCCAGCCGCACCCGCATGCTCATGCCATTGGCCTTGAGCACTGTGCCCTCGGGCGTGCCCATGCCCACGGTGTAGACGCGCACCCCGTGGCTGGCCGCCAGCTCGGCCATTTTCAGCAGGTCGGGCCCGAAATTGCTCTGGCCATCACTCAGCAAGACGATGGCGGTGGCCTTGTTGGAGCCCGGTTCGACCGGCGGGCGTTTGGGCTTGTCAGCCGCTGCAGCCGCAGCGCCAGGCAGGGGCGCGCCGGTGGCTGGCCTGGGGCGCGCCTCCTCATTGAGCAGGGCCTGCACATCGATGCCAGCACCCGGCAGCAGGGCGGAGAGGGCGATCACAATGCCGCTGCCCAGGGCGGTGCCACGTTGCAGCGACAGTCCCTGCACCGCCTGGCGCAGCGCATCCCGATCGTCGGTGGGCGCCTGCACCACGGCGGCCGCCCCGGCGGCGCTGACAATGCCCATCCTCACCTGCCGCGGCTGGGCATCGATGAAGGCGCGCGCAGCTGCCTGCGCCGCCTCGATGCGGCTGGGCTTGATGTCATCGGCGCGCATGCTGCCCGAGCTGTCGATCACCAGCATCACGCTGTCGGTCCAGCCTGGCAGCAACAGGATGGCGCGCGGCCGGGCCACTGCCAGCAGCAACAGGGCCAGGCCAATGGCCAGGCTGATGGCGGTCAGTCCCTGGCGCCAGAGACGCGAGCCGCGCTGATCCGCCGGCGCCTGGCTGGGCCAGACCTGAGACCTGCGGCCAGAGTGCCAGAGCCAGCCAAAGTAGGCCAGTGCCAGCAAAGGCAGCGCCAATTGCAGCCAGAGCAGGCGCGGCCAGATAAAGCTGATCGAGTGCAGCTCAGGCATGTCGCACCGCCTTGGCCGACAGGGCAGCGCTGGAAGACCCGGCAGCCAGGCGGCTGGCCAGCTTGCGCAGGCGGGCAAAGCGCAGCAGCGCCTGGTCGAGCGCCTCGTCGGTGCTCAGCTCCAGGCAGTCCACGCCCGCATGGGCCAGGGTTTCCTGCAAGAGTTCTTCGCGCACCTGGGCCTGGGCTTCAAAGCGCCGGCGCATGCCGCGATCGCCCGCATCCAGCAACAACTGCTCGCCGGTTTCGGCATCCTGCACCCAGAACAGGCCAGACTCGGGCAATCGGTTTTCCAGGGGGTCGCGCAGACGCACCGCCAGCACCTCATGGCGGCGCGCCAGCTGGTCCAGGGCCTTTTCCCAGCCGGGCAGGGCGATGAAGTCCGACACCACAAACAGCAGCGAACGCCGCCGGATCACCGCCTGCGCCTGGCGCAACATGGCGCCCAGGTCGGTGGCCGCTGCGGTTTGCGCCATGGTGCCCTGCGCCTTGCGCTCCAGCAGGCTATGCAGCAGGTGCAGCACATGGCGACGGCCGCCACGCGCCGGAATCAGGCGGTCTGCGCGGCCTTGCTGGCCGTCATGCAAGAGGGCACCGACCCGGTTGCCGCGCCCTGACAGCAGCCGCGCCAGGGTGCCTACCGCCTGCGCTGCCAATTCGCGCTTGGTGGTGCCTGCGCCAAAGTCCATGGAGCCAGAGACATCCAGCAAAAACCAGGCAGCCACCTCGCGGTCTTCCTGATGCTCACGCACATAGGGGGTGCCCATGCGGGCGGTGACATTCCAGTCGATGTGGCGCACATCATCGTGTGCCTGGTACTCGCGCAAGTCGGCCAGCACCAGGCCGGCGCCGCGAAACAGGCTGCGGTAATCGCCTTGCAGCTGGCCATCCAGGCGGCGCAGCACAGTCCACTCCAGCCGGCGCAGCAGGCGCTCGGCCTGGCCAGCGGCGCTCTGGCCAGCGGGCGGCTTGTCCGCAGCAGGCGAGCTCTCAGGCGCTCGTCGTTTCAGAAAGCTGAACATGGGTCTCCAGCGGCCGATCGGGCGGGCGCACTGTCTGCAGGATTTTCAGGATCAGGGCATCGGCAGTCTGGCCCTCGGCCAGCGCCTCGTAGGACAGCACCAGCCGGTGCCGCAGCACATCAGCGGCCAGGTCGATCACATCCTGCGGCAAGGCGTAGCCGCGCCCGCGCAGAAAGGCCAAGGCGCGTGCGCCCTCGATCAGGCTGATGGTGGCGCGCGGACTGGCGCCAAAGCTGATCAGGCTGGCCAGCTCGCCCAGGCCATAGCGCGCCGGATCGCGGGTGGCGCTGACCAGGCGCACCGCGTACTGCACCAGCGCCGGATCCACATAGCCCTGGCGGCACTGGGCCTGCAGCGCCGTCAGCTGCTCGGTGCTGGCCACCGGCCGTACCTGGATCGGCGCGCCGGTGACCCGCTGCACGATCACCACCTCCTCGTCTTCGGAGGGGTAGCCGATCAGCACTTTCATCATGAAGCGGTCGACCTGAGCCTCGGGCAGCGGGTAGGTGCCCTCGGTCTCGATCGGGTTCTGTGTGGCCATCACCAGAAAGGGCAAGGGCACCTTGTGCGATTCACCGGCAATCGTGACCTGGCGCTCCTGCATCACCTCCAGCAGGGCGCTTTGCACCTTGGCGGGGGCGCGGTTGATCTCGTCGGCCAGCAGCAGGTTGGCAAACACCGGGCCGAGCACCGTGCCGAACTCACTGGTTTTCTGGTTGTACACCCGGGTGCCCACCAGGTCCGCCGGCAAGAGGTCGGGGGTGAACTGGATGCGTCGAAACTGGCCGCGCAGCACTTCAGCCAGGGTGCTCACTGTGCGCGTCTTGGCCAGGCCAGGCACGCCCTCGATCAGCAGGTGCCCCTGGGCCAGGATGGCCACCAGGATGCGCTCCAGAAAATGATCCTGCCCGACCACCACCCGCTTGACCTCGTAGAGCACCTGCTCCATCAGCTGGGCGGTGTCCTGGCTCAGAGGGGTGGCAGCGCCACGGCTCCATGTCTGCGACGAATCTTGCATGTCTAGCTCGCTTTCAGGTACTAAAAAGGAGGGATGCCCACGGCTGTGCCGGCGCTCTCGATGGTGGCGGCAAAGCCGATGCCAATGAAGGTGCGGGCCGAGGTGGGGTTGAGGATGGCCGTGACCACGCCCACCACTTCGCCCGCCATATTGACCAGCGGCCCGCCGGAATTGCCCGGGTTGGCCGCGGCATCAAACTGGATCAGGCCGGTCATCGGAACCTTGCCCTCGCTCTCGAAGGCGCGGTTCAGGCCCGAGACCACACCGGCCGAGGTGGAGGGGCCGATGCCAAAGGGAAAGCCCACCGCCACCACTTCGTCGCCGGGCACCAACTGGCCGCTGCCCGCCAGGGTGGCGGGCTGGAGGTCATCGGGCAGCTTGAGCGCCTTGATCACCGCCAGGTCGTTGTGGGGTTGCACCGCCACCACCACCGCCTCGGATTCGAAATCATCGGAGAAGGTCACCATCAGCTTGCGCGATCCCTGGACCACATGCAGATTGGTCAGGATCACCCCTTCCTCGCTCAGCACCACGCCCGAGCCCACCCCCAGCTCCTTGTCCTCACCCTTGGGATCTTTGGCGGTGGGCCCAAAGCCGCGCACCCGCACCACCGAAGGCATGATGATCTGAGCGGCCTTGGCCGCGCGCGAGGGCAGGTTCTGGGTGTTCAGGGTGTGCAGCACGGCTGCATCGATGTCGCGCTGGGTCAGGACCTGGGCAGGCGTTTGCAGTGCATCGCGCGCCAGCATCAGGCCGAGCGCCAGGACCAGGCCACCCAGGAAAAACAACAGCCGGGCATCCTGGCGCAGCCAGCGCCAGGCCTGGGTCAGTGCCGGGTTGGGTTTGGCCAGCGCGGAGGCAGGCTGGGCCGGCGGCTTGGCGGGTGGGCGGCTGTAAAGCCCCGAGCGTTTCATGCAAGACGATTTGAAACCATGGGAGTAACATACCATGAGAGCGGCGGCGCGGGGCCCCGCATTTTCACCAGTAGGCTGCCGATGCATTTTCAATGGCCGGAATTTCTGTGGGCGTTGCTGCTGTTGCCGCTGGCAGTCTTGGCCTATCTGACTGCCTTGCGGCGCCGGCGCAGGACCGCGCTGGCCTACCCCAGCCTGATGCTGATCCGACCAGCGCTGGGCCGCGCGCAACGGGTGCGCCGTCATATTCCTCCCGTGCTGATGTTGCTGGCCTGGGCGGCGGTGCTGATCGGACTGGCCCGTCCCACCGCGCGTGTCACCCTGCCGGCAGATTACATGACCCTGGTGCTGGCCATGGATGTCTCGCGCAGCATGCTGGCCGAAGATGTCGAGCCCAGCCGCATCAAGGCTGCGCAGGCGGCGGCCAAGGCCTTTGTGCAGGATCTGCCAACCAATGTGCGCATGGGTATCGTCACTTTTGCGGGCAATGCCCAAGTGGTGCAGCAAGTCACCGACAACCGCGATGAGCTGAGCGCCGCCATTGACCGCTTTGAGTTGCAGCGCGCCACCGCCACCGGCAGTGGCCTGCTGGTGGCCCTCAATACCCTGCTGCCTGATTCGGGCATCGACCTGGAATCGGTCCTGTACGGCAGCGACTTTCGTCACTACGGCAACTGGGGCGCCGGCCCGACCCGGCCGCTGGAAAAGCGCGAAAGCACGACCGCCGCCAAGAAAGAGGTCGCGCCGGTGCCAGTGGGCTCCTACACCGCCGGCGCGATCGTGTTGCTGTCCGATGGCCGGCGCACCACCGGCCCGGACCCTGCGGCAGCGGCCAAGCTGGCAGCCCAGCGCGGCGTGCGTGTCTATACCGTGGCTTTTGGCACGCCCAACGGGTTTATTCCGGGCGCGGAAGGCTGGTCCTTCTACGCCCGGGTGGATGAGGAGGCCTTGCAGGAAGTGGCGCGCATCACCGGGGCCGAATTCTTCCGGGCTGCCAATGCAGCAGACCTCAAGCAGGTCTATGAGCACCTGTCGAGCAAGTTCGCGCTGGAAAAGCGCGACACCGAGATCACCGCCCTGTTTGCCGCGGCCGCTTTCCTGCTGGTCTTGCTGGCCGCAGGGCTGTCGCTGCGCTGGTATCGGCGCTAGTGGGGCTTGCGCTTCATCTCGGCTGCGGTGTTGACCATGGAATGCAGCGCG
>JAFMJA010000201.1 GCA_017853735.1 Burkholderiaceae bacterium
GCCAGCCGGTCATGTTGAAGTACTTGCTGAAGCTGTTGATCGAGATGAGCTGATCGTCATAGGCCAGCGCGGTCTGTGCGTACCGCGGGTCATGGCTCAGGCCCAGATAAATCTCATCAATCAGGGTAATGCCATCGTGAGCCTGGACAATTGCATGAATACCTTGCAACTCGCCCGGCTCGATAGAGGTGCCGGTGGGGTTGGACGGGGAGGCCAGCATCACTCCGCGCGTTTTGCGGCCCCAGGCCTGCTGCACCTTGTCAGCGCTGAGTTGAAAGCGCTCCTGGCCTGAGCAGGGGATGAGCACCGCAGTGCCTTCTGCGGCGCTGACAAAATTGCGGTTGCAGGGATAGCTTGGATCAGGCATCAGGATCTCATCCCCCGCTTCAATCAGTGCCAGACATGCCAGCTGCAGGGCTGCAGAGGCTCCGGAGGTGATCACGATGCGGCTGGCGGGCACTTGCACAGCAAAGCGTTGCCCATACCAGGCGCTGATGCGCTCACGCAGAGCCGGCAGGCCGATCGCGTCGGTGTACTGGCTTTTCCCATCGCGCACAGCTCGCGCCGCGGCTTCTTGCACCAGCGGGGGCGCGGTGAAGTCCGGCTCGCCGATATTGAGAAAAATCATCGGCGTTGCGCTGCTGGCGCTGGTCCGCGCAATCTCGCTGGCGGCCTTGGCCACTTCCATCACATAAAAGGGCGCAATGCGCCTGGCGCGCTGGGCGATTCTCACTGGGGCCTGTCGGCCTGGACCTCGGCTGCGCGCAGCTTGGGGGCCAAGCCATTGAGAATGCCATTGACGTATTTGTGGCCATCGCTGCCGCCAAATTCCTTGGCCAGCTCGATGCACTCATTGAGCACCACCCGCCAGGGCACATCCAGGCAACTTGAGAGCTCGAAAGCGCCAATCCACATCACTGCATGCTCGATCGGCGAAATTTCGGCCAGCTTACGGTCCAGCAGCGGGGTGATCAGTGCGTCAAGCTGATCGGCTTTGTCAATGCAGCCGTGCAGGAGGGCGTCGAAGTGGGCTGCATCGGCCTTGTTGAAACCGGCCAGTTCCCGGGTAAATATATCGATAGCACCTGCTTCGTTGCGGCCCACCAGGTGCTGGTAGAGCGCCTGAAGCGCAAAGGCGCGTGCACGGCTACGGCCGGACTTGCTGGGCGCTTTGCGCCCGCCGGTGCCGCTGGGACCGGCACGGCTGCCGCGTGGCGCACGCGTTGTCGCTTGGGGAGTGGAGGGCTTGTCAGTCATGCAATCTTATTGATCAGGTTGGCCATCTCCACTGCCACACGGGCAGCATCGCGGCCCTTTTCCTCCTGGCGGGCGATGGCCTGCTCCAGGTTTTCGGTGGTCAGGATGGCGTTGGCCACAGGCAGCTGGTAATCCAGCGCGATCCGGCTCACGCCCGCGCCTGATTCGTTGGCCACCAGTTCGAAGTGGTAGGTCTCACCACGAATAATGCAACCCAGGGCGATCAGTGCGTCAAACTCATTTTTTTCCGCCAACGCCTGTAAGGCCACCGGTACTTCCAACGCACCGGGTACCAGCACATGGGTGATGTGTTTGTCGGGTACGCCCATCGCGGCCAGCTCGGAGCGGCAGGCCTGGGCGAGGGCATTGGTGATGGATGGGTTGAAGCGGGCCTGCACAATGCCGATGTACAGCTTGTGGCCGTCGTGCACCGGGTCCTCCAGAGGCGGGCTTGCCTTGTCTGCGCCGAACATGGTTGAGTTTTCCTTCCCTGATTTATTCTTGCTTAGGGGGTGAGATGGCTGGCAACTTCCAGGCCGTAGCCAGCCATGCTGGGCATGCGCCGGGGTTTGCCCATCAGCTGCATGCGGTGCACCCCGCACTCGCGCAGGATCTGTGCGCCCACGCCATAGCTGCGCAAGTCCATGCGGCCGCGTACTGGCGCGTGGGCTGAACGGGCGGTTCCGTCAAACTGGGCCAGGAGTTGCTCGGCACTTTCCCCGCAGTTGAGCAGCACCACCACACCACGCCCCTCCTGTGCAATGCGCGCCATCGCCTTGTCCAGGCTCCAGGAGTGCATGGAGCGCGAGACCTCCAGCGCATCCAGCACCGACAGCGGTTCATGCACCCGCACCAGCACCGTATCGTTGACATCCCACAGGCCTTTGACCAGGGCCAGGTGCACGCCCTGGCTGGGTTTGTCGCGAAAGGCGTGCAGGGTGAAATCACCGGCAGCGGTGTGGATCGGGCGCGTGCCGACTTTCTCGACCAGGGACTCGGTGCGGCTGCGGTATTCGATCAGGTCGGCAATGGTGCCAATCTTCAAGCCATGCTCCGCCGCAAACAGCTGCAAGTCAGGCAGACGCGCCATGGTGCCGTCGTCTTTCATGATTTCGCAAATCACCGAAGCTGCCGAGCAGCCAGCCAGAGAGGCCAGATCGCAGCCCGCCTCGGTGTGGCCAGCGCGCATGAGCACCCCGCCATCGACGGCCTGCAGGGGGAAGACATGGCCTGGCTGCACCAGGTCTGAGGCCTTGGCATGGGCAGCTACGGCTGCTTGCACGGTGCGCGCCCGGTCGGCTGCAGAAATGCCGGTGGTCACACCCTCGGCCGCTTCGATCGACACGGTGAAGGCAGTGCCTTTCTTGTCGCCGTTGCGCGACACCATGGGGGGCAGGCGCAGCGCTTCGCAGCGCTCGCGGGTCAGGGTCAGGCAGATCAGCCCTCGGCCGTAACGTGCCATGAAGTTGATGGATTCAGCACTGACATGGTCAGCCGCCAGCACCAGGTCGCCTTCGTTTTCCCGGTCTTCCTCGTCAACCAGAATCACCATTCGGCCAGCGCGTATATCGCTCACGATATCTTCGACCGGTGAGATGGCCACGGCCTGGATGCTTTTCATGTCAATGCTTTCTCGGTGAGTACGCTACTGCTGAGCATGCGTTCCACATAGCGCGCCACAGTATCGATTTCCAGGTTTACCACGCTTCCAGCTTGCAGGCTGCCCAGGGAGGTGTGATCCACGGTGTGCGGAATCAGATTGATGCTGACCTCGCAGCCATCAGGCTGGTCGTGTACGCGGTTGACCGTCAGGCTGACGCCGTTGACGGTGATCGAGCCTTTGTAGGCCAGGTATTTGGCCAACAACTGGGGGGCCAGAATGCACAATTCCCAGCTTTCGCCCACCTGCGCAAAGTGGCTGACCTTTCCAATACCGTCCACATGGCCCGACACGATGTGTCCGCCAAGGCGATCGACCGCACGCAGGGCTTTTTCCAGGTTGACCGGGCCGGGGCTATCCAGGCCGCTGGTACAGGCCAGTGACTCCGCCGAAATGTCGATGGTGAATTGGTGGCGAGCAGCATCCAGGCTGGTCACCGTCATGCAGGCACCGTTGAGCGCAATGCTGTCGCCCAGGCCCACATCATCCAGGTAGCCCTCAGGACACTGCAGGGTGAGGCGCTTGCCATGGGACAAAGAGCTGCCGAGGTCGTGGATGGCGACGATGCGCCCCACGGCGGTGATGATTCCGGTGAACATCCCGCTATTTTCGCAGGGATTCGAGGCGTGGCTTGAAACCCGTTTTTGGCTGCAAGGGTGCAGACTGGCAGGGGCAGGGCCGGCACCTCATGGTGCGAGCACCTCGTCGTCGGCCTTACCCCGGCCAGCCCGCGTACCCCCGCCTTCGGGCAAGGATGCGCAAATCCGGCCCCAGGCGCTCGACCTGATGAAACTCAAGCGCCACAGCCTGCGACAACTCGGTCAACGGCCCGATATTGACCATGCCGCGGCCAGCGCCAATCAGCTTTGGCGCCAGATAGAGCAGAAATTCATCCACCAGCCCCTCGCGCACAAAGGAGCCGTTGAGCTTGTGGCCCGCCTCCACATGCAGCTCGTTCACCTCACGCGCGGCCAGGTCGCGCAGCATGGCGGCAAGATCGACCTTCTGCCGCTCGCCCGGGCAATAGACGATGTCGGCCCCTTTGGCGCGCAAGGCCGCCTCTTTTGCAGCATCCGGTACGGCTGCATAGATCAGCACCTGACGGCCAGGGGTGAACAAGCGGGCGGTGGGCGGGGTTTCCAGCTTGCTGTCCACCAGCACCAGCAATGGCTGGCGCGGTGTTTCCACCAATCGCACATCCAGCAAGGGATTGTCTTCCAGCACCGTGCCTATGCCGGTGAGCACCGCGCTGGCGCGGGCGCGCCAGGCATGGCCGTCGCTGCGGGCCGTATCGCCAGTGATCCATTGGCTGGCGCCGTTGTCCAGGGCGGTCTGCCCATCCAGCGAGGCGGCGATTTTCATCCGCACCCAGGGCAGGCCCCGCGTCATGCGGCTGAAAAAGCCGATATTGAGCTCACGGGTGGCCACTGCACTGGGGTGGTCTGGCGGCAACACTTCCACCTCAATGCCCGCCGCCCGCATGCGCGCCAGCCCCTGGCCCGCCACCTTGGGATTGGGGTCCTGCTGGGCCACCACCACCCGTGCCACGCCAGCTTCAATCAGTGCATCGCAACAGGGCGGGGTGCGGCCATGGTGGGCACAGGGCTCGAGCGTCACATACACCGTGCTGCCGCGTGCCTCGTGCCCGGCTGCGCGCAAAGCGCGCAAGGCCATGACCTCGGCATGCGCCTCACCCACCCGCTGGGTGTGGCCCTGGGCCAGCACCTCGCCGGCAGCGTTGGTGATCACGCAGCCCACCCGGGGGTTGGGGTCGGGCAGGAGCAGGGCGAGATTGGCCTGTTCGTGTGCCAACACCATGGGGGGGAAGGTGGAAATCTGGACAAACTCTTGCGACATGGCCAGTTTTTACCATTTGTCTGCTCAAGATCACCTTACGTCAGTTTGAAATTGCCGATAACCAGAGGCTGATTTCATAATATTCAAGGGAAAGGTCAACCCATGTTTCGACGAATTCAGTCCGGGTTCACGTTGATCGAATTGATGATCACCGTGGCCATCATCGGCATATTGGCATCGATTGCCTATCCGTCCTATGTCAACTACATCGTGCGCGCCAACCGGTCGGCAGCGCAGAGCTTCATGTACGCGGTGGCCAACAAGCAGGAGCAGTACATGTTGAATGCGCGCGCGTATACGGACAATTTTTCATTGCTCAATATTTCTGTGCCAGCAGAAGTGTCTCCTCATTACACAATTACTGTCGCAGCAGATATGTCAGCCACGCCACCGACCTATACCGTCACAGCTCAGCCCATTGGTGCACAACTCTCCAATG
>JAFMJA010000202.1 GCA_017853735.1 Burkholderiaceae bacterium
GCTCGGGGCACTTTTAACCTTCGTTGCCACCGCCTTCAGCGGTACGACGTGCGCCGGACCGACGCCGGCGGCGGCGTTTTCTGGGAGCTGAGACAGCCGCATCTTCGACACCAAGCTCTTCGGGGGCCGGCTGAGTCGCAGACGGTGTCGCCGGACGCGCCCTACGCACACGAGGCCGGCTTTGCTGCTCCTCACGCACCTGATCCACCATATCCTGACGCAAGTCATCATCGGCCAGGCTGAACTCCTCCCACCAGTCAGCCAGCACTTCGTCGATCTCGCCCGCTTCAGCACGCAGCCGCATAAAGTCAAAACCGGCACGAAACCGAGCTTGCTCCACCAGCCCAAAGGCCATACGACCTACCCGTTTTTCAAAACGGGTTTGCATCATCCAGATTTCACGCATATCTGCGGCCAGCTTGCCACGGCCAGAGACATCACCAATGCGCGCGTTAAACACATCATCGATTGCATCCTGCAAGGCTGGATGGACATGCTCCCCCAGGTCCAGCCGTCGCTGCCAGCCGGTGCGCACATCGGCCCACAGCACACAGGCCAATAAAAAACTGGGTGCCACCGGCTTGCCCTCGGCTACCCGGCGGTCCGTGTCCTGCAAAACGGCCTGCACCATCGGTTCCTGGGCTCGTTCAACAATCAGGTCGAGCAGGGGATAAATACCCCGCGCCAGGCCCAATGACTTGAGTTGGGCAATGGTGGCAAGGCCGTGGCCGGTTTGCAGGAGTTTGATCATCTCGTCAAACAAGCGGCTCTGGGGCACATCGGCCAAAAGCGCTTGCGAACTGAGCAAAGGAGCGGCGGTTTTGCGTTCGAGCTTGAAACCCAGTTCACTGAGCTTGGCCGCAAAACGGACTGCGCGGATGATGCGCACCGGGTCTTCCCGGTAGCGGGTAGCGGGATCACCGATCATGCGCAGGACACGTTTCTTGGAGTCCTTCAGGCCACCATGAAAATCCACCACGATCTGCGTTTCGGGATCGTAGTACATCGCATTGACGGTGAAATCACGGCGGGTGGCATCCTCCTCCTGCGGCCCCCAGACGTTGTCACGCAACACACGACCACTGGCATCCACCGCATGCTTCAAACCGGCCAGTTCGCTCTTGCTGGTCCGCTCGTTGCCCGCCACCTGATCGGCGGCCGAATTGTCCAGAAAGGCGCGAAAAGTGGAAACCTCGATCACCTCATGCTCGCGACCGCGGCCATAGACCACATGCACAATCCGAAAGCGCCTCCCGATGATGAAGGCCCGACGAAACAGGCTCTTGACTTGCTCGGGGGTGGCGTCAGTGGCCACATCAAAATCCTTGGGCTGCAAACCCAGCAGCAAATCACGTACTGCGCCACCCACGATATAGGCTTGATAGCCAGCGTGTTTCAGGGTATGCACCACATCGATGGCACGCTTGTCCACCAGGAATGGATCAATGCCATGTTCAGCTGGCCCGATGTCTTGCCGTTGGCCAAACAGGGGTTTGCGGCTACCGCCCAGGAGTTTGTCAAGAATTCTTTTGATCATGGATTTCCATGGATACGATCGGATCGCTCAGGGTGGGTCAGACTTAAAAAGGTCCAGAATGCGCCAACCTCTTTGTAGCGCAATGGCTTTGAGCTGCTCGCTCGGATTGGTGGCCACCGGATTGTCCACATTCTCCAGTAAAGGCAGGTCATTGGTCGAATCGCTGTAAAAAGTAATTTCTACCTCTTGCCGGGCGATCTCACGCGCCAGCAACCATTGTTCCAGGCGCTTGACTTTGCCTTCCCGGAATGAGGGCACGCCGTTGATTTCGCCAGTAATCCAACCCGAGGCATCGCGTTCCAGCTCGATCGCAATCAGATGTTTCACTCCAAAGGCATCCGCAATCGGGCGTGTCACAAATTCATTGGTGGCAGTGATGATCGCTATTTGGTCTCCCGCTGACCGATGCCCTTGCACCAACTCAAGCGCCTGGGGCCGTATGGCCGGCGCGATGACTTCGCGCATAAAACGCTCACGCGCCGCCAACGCCGCGGATTGGCCACGCTGGCGCACTGCCTCGGTGGCAAACCGCACATAGTCGTGTACGTCCAATGTGCCAGCCTGGTAATGAGCGAAATACTGGTCATTTCGCCGTGCAAATTCGACCGGGTCAGTCCAGCCAATGGTGCTGGTGAAATTGCCCCAGGAGTAGTCCGAATCGATCGGCAGCAGGGTATGGTCCAGATCAAACAGGGCGAGTTTTGTTTTCGGCATGACTATGCATTGAAAGGCCAAGAGAATCCCATGCAGGGGATTGTCAGCTGCAAATTCGTTTCAAGCGGGGCCAGCATACAGGTCTGACGTAAACACTGAGATGAATCCATCATGTTTCATCCAGCATGGCCTTGAGCAGCGGAATCGTGATGGCGCGCTGGGTTCTCAAGGCATAGGCGTCAAGTTGTTCCAGAATCTGCATCAGGCTGCCCAGATCACGGCTGAAACGGCTGAGCAAATAGTCCATCAGTTCATCGCTCAGGAAGACGCCACGCGCGTCGGCCTGCTGTCGCAGCACCGCACGCCGGTCTGGCTCACTCAGGACCTGCAGCGCAAAGGTATGGCCCCAACCCAGTCGGGATCGCAAATCCTCGCGCAGGCGCAGATCGGCCGGTGGCAGTTTGCCCGCTGCAAACACCGCAAGCTGATGCGACTGGGCGTTGATAAACCAATTGAAGGCAGCCTGCTGCTGTACAGCTGTATACAAGTGGACGTCATCCAGAAACACCGCGCCCCAACGTTCATCAAACGCCTCGGGCTCGGGCATAGCGGCATCGAGCCAGCCTGCCGCCTTTCCCTCATCTGCCAATGACACCAGCACCGCTCGCAGCAGGTGCGTTTTGCCACTTCCAGTCGGGCCCCACAAATAAGTGGGGACGGGTGAGCGCTGGGCCAGGCTGGAAGGCTTACCCAGCCAGAGGCTCAGGTGGTTCAGGGCAGGCTGATTGGGGCCTGCAAAATAATTTGCCAGGGTTGGTCCGGCCGCCAAACCAATATCCAGAGCCAGTTGCTTCATGCGGAAAAAGCGCTCGAGCTCAAGCGCGGTACAGCGCACTGTCAAGATAGCGGGCACGCAAGCGACGAACTGCCACCAGCAAGACCGCACTGGCAGGCAGGGCCACCATGACGCCCACAAAGCCGAATAGCTGGCCAAACGCAAGCAAGGCAAAAATCACCGCCAAGGGGTGCAGGCCGATGCGCTCGCCAACCAGTCGGGGCGTGAGGAAAAATCCTTCGATCAATTGACCGGCGCCATAGACCACCAAGAGCATCATCAATACTTGGCTGGCTCCGCCCACAGTGCTGAACTCTAGAAATCCAGCCAGCGCTGCCAGGCAAAGGCCCAGGCCAAAGCCGACATAAGGCACGAAGATCGCCAAGCCGGTAAAGACACCAATGGGCAAGGCCAGGTCGAGTCCAAACAGGCTCAACCCGACACTGTAATAAGCAGCCAGAATCAACATCACCAGCAACTGACCGCGCAGATATTGGCCCAGCACGGCATCGGCTTCACCCATAAAGCCGTCAAACCCCGCCCGCAATCTGGTGGGCACCAGGATGATCAGGTTTGCGACAAAGTGTTTCCAGTCTAGCAACAGAAAAAACAGGGCCACCGGGATCAGGATGACATAGCCAAGCCCAGTCAGGGCCAAGCTTCCACCAATTTTCAAGGAGCTCACAAGCGATGCCATGGTCTCGTCAAAATTGGCATGCAAATACTCCATGAGGGCAGGCTTGATGCTGGCCATGTCGAGCGAAAACTGGATGCCCAACTGGGCAAACAAGGGCTGTAGCCCCGCATCGGCCCGCTCCAGCAATCCCGGAACTTTCTCGCGCAGAGCTGGCAACTCTTTGGCCAGTATGGGCACCAACAGCAGCACCAGCCCGAGCAAAACCATCACAAACAGGACCTCAACCAGTAATACCGCCATCAGCCGTGGGATTCGACCTCCCCATAGGGCATTGACCCGATCCACCACGGGTGTCAGCGCGTAAGCCAGAAGTGCCGCCACCACAAAAGGGGTGAGAACTGGTGCCAGCAACCACAAAACCATGGCCAGCACGGCTGCGGTGGCAAGCCAGACAATGGCGCTTTTTTGGAGAGATGTCAGTTGCATCGGGAAGAGCGTAGTGGCAAGACCTTAAAATCTTGGCAAATTCTATCGGTACCGGCATGACTTGCCGAATCCGTCCCCTACTATGAGCACTTCCACCCCTCCCCCCCTGTCTTACAAGGATGCCGGTGTTGACATCGACGCTGGCGATGCCTTGGTCGATCGCATCAAGCCCCTGGCCAAAAAAACCATGCGCGATGGCGTGCTGGCCGGAATTGGCGGTTTTGGTGCCTTGTTCGAGGTGCCCAAGCGTTACCGGGAGCCTGTCCTCGTCTCGGGTACTGACGGCGTGGGCACCAAGCTCAAGCTGGCCTTTGAATGGAATATGCACGATACAGTGGGTATCGACCTGGTGGCCATGAGCGTCAACGATGTGCTGGTACAGGGTGCCGAGCCCCTGTTTTTCCTGGACTACTTTGCCTGCGGAAAATTGCATGTGGACACTGCCACTGCAGTGGTTGCCGGAATCGCCAGGGGTTGCGAGCTGTCGGGCTGCGCACTGATAGGTGGTGAAACCGCTGAAATGCCTGGCATGTACCCCGATGGTGAATACGATCTGGCGGGTTTTTGCGTTGGGGCAGTGGAAAAGTCCTCCATTTTGAGCGGCCAGAATGTTGTGCCTGGCGATCTGGTCCTGGGGCTGGCCTCCAGTGGCGTGCATTCGAACGGCTTTTCCCTGGTGCGCAAGTGCATAGAGCGTGCGCTCGCCAGCGCGGGGGGGCTTCCTGCCACGCTAGACGGCAAGCCTTTTCGTCAGGCCGTCATGGAGCCAACCCGAATTTATGTGAAAAACATTCTGGCAGCCCTGGCCAAACACCCGATCAAGGCCATGGCCCATATCACGGGTGGAGGATTGCTGGAAAACATTCCGCGCGTGCTGCCTAAGGGGAGCGCGGCCCGTCTTCACAAAGGAAGCTGGCCCCAATCCGAGCTGTTCAGCTGGTTGCAGCAAACCGCTGCAAATGATGACGATGAAATGAACCGCACCTTCAACAATGGCATTGGCATGG